>DXDP01000019.1 GCA_019115445.1 Candidatus Nocardiopsis merdipullorum | reverse complement strand
GAACACCGAGTCCAGGGGCCTGCTCCCGTGGCGGACAACGTCGACGCGGCCGCGACCGAGCCCGGTGAAAAAAACTTCCCGGAAGGTTCCCCGACCGGGGACTGGCAGGGGCTGAGTTCCCTCAGTGTGTGGGCCAACACCGCGATCGTGTCGGTGTTCACGGCGCCGGCCGCCCTCATCGGCACGATCGCCCTGGTCTTCGGCGACATCTCCTGGCTGTGGGCACTCCTTCCGATCCCCGGAGCGGTCGCCTTCATCGCCTTGATGACCTACATCGATCTGCTCCGGTTGAGAGCCGTGCGCTACCGGGTCACCACCGAGCGCATGGAGATGCGGTCGGGCATCATCGCCAAGGCCTACCGCTCCATCCCCCGGGAGCGTGTACGCAGCGTGGACGTGGCAGCACCGATCTACGTGCGGATCTTCGGCCTGTGCCAGGTCACGGTCGGCACCGGGGAGAAAGTGGGATCGGGCGCCTCCGACCGGCTTCAACTACTGTATGTGTCCGACCAACAGGGTGAGCGGTTGCGTCGGGAGTTGTTGTTTCGGCCCACGCCCGGAACCACCCCCGATAGCCACGGGGATGAAGAGCAAAAGGACGAGACGGAGCTGGCCCGGCTGAACCCGAAATGGCTCGCCTATGCGCCGGCCACCGGCGCCACCCTGGGTATCGGACTCGGTGTGATCGGTTCCCTCATCGGCGTTCTCGGCCAGATGGGGCCCAGTACATGGAAATGGATCCACGAGTTTCTCGACCTGCCCAGCGGTCAGGAGATCTCCCGTTTCGTCCTGGGCCGGCTCTTGTTGATCGCCCCCCTCTTCCTGCTGGGGTTGTTGGTCTTCGGTGCGGTGTTGTTGGTGGCGATCGCGGTGGAGACGTGGTGGAACTACCGACTGACCCGGGAGGCCGACGGCACCGTGCGTTTGCGTCGCGGGCTGTTGACCAGTGTGTCGTTGTCGGTGGAGGGGCGCCGCCTCAACGGTGTGGTGCTGCGTGAGCCGTTCGTGCTGCGTTCGGTGCGTGGTGCGGAGATCCGGGCGGTGGCCACCGGTCTGTCCGAGGGGGACGAGCAAAAGACCGCGAAAAAGAGTCGCTTGTCCCCGCAGATGCCACGGGCACGTGCCCGTACATTGGGGGCCGCGCTGATGCGGGAGCCGGATTCTGCTCTGGATGTGCCGCTTGCCCCGCATCCACGCGCTGCGCTGCGACGTCGTTTCACCCGGGCGAGCATGGTGACACTGGCAAGTCTGGTGGTGTCCGGAGGGTTGGTCTGGCTGCACACCTTGGTTTCCGGGGTCTGGTCCGATGTGATCTTCACGATCGAGAAGGAACTGCTCCAGGACGGGGTGGTCACACCGGCCGTGGAGAGCACACCCGCCTGGGGTTGGCTGCTGTTGAGCGTGTTGGTCGCCGCAGTGGCGTTCTGGTTCGCGGTGGGTTCCTACCGGGGGTTGGGACACGGGTTGCACCCCAAGTATCTGGTGATGCGTAAGGGGATGGCGGTACGCAACACCGTGTGTCTGGAGCGGTCGTCGGTGATCGGCTGGCGTATCACCCGTTCCCCTTTCCAGCGCAGGTTGGGGCTGACGGACGTGTCGGCGACCACGGCCGCGGGGGACGGCATGTACACCGCGGCGGACATCGGCCTGGGTCAAGGACTGGACTGGGCCGACCGGGCCGTTCCGGGGTTGCTGAGTCAGTTCCTGGACCGCAAGGAGGAGACAGGAAAGGGCGGGAAGGCGGACAGCGGTTCGCTTCTGCCCTGAACATGTCGTGGCGCCCGGGCACGCGGGTGCCACGCCTCCTTTGTCCTCAGGGAACCTTCGAACCCGGATCCGCGGTGACGGAAGCACCGTCGATACGTGGTCCATCGGTGTGTGTCAGCGCCATCTCCACCAGAGGATAAACATCGAACAGCTGCGCCATGTCGAGTACGTCCAGTACGCGTGCGGCGATCGGAGTGGGTTCGGCCAGTGCCATGTGTCGTCCTTGGCGGGTGAGTTCCCGGTGAACCGCGACCAGGGCACCGACCCCGCAGGCACCGAAGAAGTCGATCCCGGACATGTCCACGACCAGACAGGTACAACGTGAGTCTCGTGCGGCCCGCAGAATTCGGTCACGCATGTGGTCGGAGGTGGTGAGGTCGACCTCGCCACGGACCTTCACCACTGTCACGCCTGTGCAACGGAAATGTTCCTGTGCCGGGAACCAGGCATCCTGTGCCATGGGGACCACCTTTCACCGGACGTGACTCTTCCACTACGTGATCGGACGGGATCGTAGCCTCTCCGGGGGATTTCGGGGAGGGGGTTCACGAAAAAAGCACGTGCATTCTCATCAGTGTGGCCCAAATGCCAGGTTTTTGTCACCTGAGTCACTTCCGAATCGGCCTCGTGCGGCCCGTCGTCACCCCTTCCACTCGCCAGTGGCCCGTCCCGAATGCCCATGGGGCCGGAAAACAGCCCCTTGACGCATAAGCTCTTCTGCATGCCCGAACCTCTTGTCGCCGACGCGCTCGCTCTGGCTCTGGAGGCGGGCGGCCACCATCGCGCCGCCCTGGCCCTGACCGGCCCGCCCGCCGCGGGCAAGTCCACTCTGGCCCGATACCTGGTCCGCCGCGTCAACCAGGAGGCCGGCAAGGACACCGCCGGGTATCTGCCCATGGACGGTTTTCACCTGTCCAACACCCAACTCGACCGCTTGGGGCGGCGTGACCGTAAGGGTGCTCCGGACACCTTCGACGGTTACGGGTACGTCGCACTGCTGCAGCGCCTGCTCACCGAGACCACTCACCCCGTCTACGTCCCCGACTACGATCGCGTGCTGCACGAACCCGTGGCTGCCCGACACGTGTTCACCCCCGCCACTTCTTTGGTCGTGACCGAGGGCAACTACTTGGCCTTCGACGAAGAGCCCTGGTCACTGGCTCAAGATCTGTACGCCGAGCTGTGGTATGTGGAGACTGCCGACTCCGAGCGTGAACAGCGCCTGCACCAGCGCCAGGTGCGTGGTGGAGCCACCCCCGAGGCAGCACAGGAATGGGTGGTGCGCAGTGACCGCCCCAACGGTGAACTGGTCAAGCGGTTCCGGGACAACTGCACCCGCGTGGTCCCCAGTGGGCTGGTGCCTCGGCACTGACCACGGCGCGCACCCACCTGACTTGAAAAGTCCTTGCTTCGGCAACGATGCACCCTTGAATTGGTCATATGACCAAGGCGATCGACCAAGCAGGTGGGGAAAGATCCCGCACCTCCGTGGAACGGGGACGTATCAGTCGGGCCAAGCTCTTGGCCGCGGCAACCGAACTCATCCCCCGGGTCGGCTGGAACGCCGTCACCACCCGCTCTCTGGCCGCCCACGCCGGTGTGCGCCCCGGGTTGGTGCACTACCACTTCGACTCTTTGGCGGACCTGCTGCGCACAGCGGCCACAGAAGTTTTCACCGAGGCGCTGGAGGTTCCTTTGGAGGCGATGATCGCCACCGAGGACCCCACCGAGGGTGCCCTGGCGGCCCTGCACATCATGAACGGCCACGGCAGCAAGGGGCCCGCCTCCGTCCTGCTCGCCGAGGCCTATTTGGCCGCCATCCGTGACCCCGTGCTCCACGAGACGGTGTCACAGCTTCTGGAGCGGACCCGTACATCCATCACCGACTGGCTGGAACGACTCGGCACCCCACAACCCGAGGCGGTGGCCGAGATTCTGTGCGCGTTCTTCGACGGCTCGGTCCTGCACCGTGCCCTGATGCCGGTCCCAGAACCCGAGTCCTACCTCGAACCCTTGCGTCGCCTGACCTCCGACGCCTTCCCGGAAGGAAAGACATGAAAGCGATCATCGTCGGCGCAGGTCCGGCAGGCCTGGCCACCGCTTGGTGGCTACGGCGCGCCGGTTGGGAATGTCTCCTGATCGAGCACCGGCCTCCCGCCGTTCCGATTTCTCTCAGCGAGGGTGCCGCACGGGGGGCCCTTCCCGGCGGATACGCCATCGACTTCTTCGGTCCCGGCTACGACACCGTGGAACGCATGGACCTGGATGAGCAACTGCACGAGCGCGACCTGGTCCTGCAAGGGGTCCAGCTGCGGGCACCGGGGGGCCGCCCCACCAGCAGACTCGATCTGGCCCCCGTCCGTGGTGCGATCGACGGCCGGTGGGTCTCACTGCTACGTGGTGACCTGGAGACGGTTCTGCACAACGCCCTCGACGAGGGGGTGGAGGTTCGACAAGGGCTGAGCGTACAGCACGTGCAACAGGACACCTTCGGGGTCAGGGTCGAGTTGACCGACGGCACGGTCGAACACGGTGATCTCCTTGTGGGGGCCGATGGTGTGCATTCACGGGTACGCGAGCTCGTCTTCGGCCCCCAGGAGCGCTATCGGCGCCCCTTGGGCGCGCACACGGCGGCGTTCTTGTTCGAAGACCCCGAGGTCGCCACGGAGTTGGGGCATGACATGCACCTGGTGGAGGCACTCGGGGCCCAGGCCGGTCTGTACCGACTTTCCGAATCGGTGGGAGCGACCTTCTTCACCCACCGGGCGGACGGCCCGGTACCCACACGGGACCTTCGCGGACACCTGAGGCGGATCTACGATCGTATGGGGTGGTGCCTGCCTCGGGTGATGGCCCTCTGCCCCGACCACCCCTTCTACGATTCCGTCGACCAGGTCGTCGTGCCGCACTGGTCACGGGGGCGCACGGTGCTTGTCGGGGACTCCTGCCAAGCGGTCTCCCTCATGGCAGGTCAGGGCGCAAGCATTGCGGTCTTTGCTGCAGAGGTTCTGGGCCGGGAGCTGACCGGGGTCCCGGCAAGCAAGATCACCAACGCGCTGAAGAGCTACCAACAACGCCTCGGGCCGACCGTGGCGGCCAAGCAAAGGGGTGGTCGGTGGTCGGCGTCGTGGTTCCTGCCCAACTCGACCACCCAACTGTTGATGCGGCGCCACCTGTTCCGCGCCGCCTCGTCCCCGCTCGCGGCACGGTTGGCACGTCCCTTCCTGCCCCGATCACGCTCCCGGTTCGATCAGGACGTGCAATCTTCTCCGCAGTAGGTGGGGCGGTGTTTTACTTGGGACATCGTGTGTGTGGACGGCAGGTGTCACCACGTCGGGTGTTGTGCGAGAAGGTGGGTGTGGCAATGGTCGATGCCACATTCGGCTTACCAGTCGGCGGCCCGGGCCGTGAATATGGTGACCGCCGTCACTGAAATGCCGGGCTGAAACCCCTCCAGCTCTGTTTCGCCGAAGGGCCAGGCATTTCCACCTGTTCTCGAAATGTTCCTTCCCTTGTCGGGGCCGGTCCTTGTCGGGGTCGGCAAGATGTGCCTCACGGAACTTCGGGTACGGGGCCGCAGCATTGTTCTTGTCGAGAACTGCTCCACAAGGGCAGTGTCGGCCGCTCCCCTGGGCATCGAGGCTCCTGGCACGGGAGTGACATCAGGCATCGAGAACCTGAAAAGGTGGAATCACGTAAAAGCGAACCACCGTGAAAAGGGGACCTGTGAACTCGATGATCGGAGTCCAACGGCTCTTGCCGAAGACGGAACAATCGTCTGTCCCACCTCTGTGACCACTCACACGGGGATCTTGTGACGGCCGGTGACAGATGTCCGAAGAAAAGCCATAGAATCTGATTCAGATCTTCGTCAACCGCCGGGAAAAGAGCCCCCATGAGTGACACGGACGGCGATGGCGCCGAACACGACCGCCTGTCCTTGCCAGAGGTTCGACTGGATGACCTGTTGGACGAGGTCCGTTCTCGGATGAGCCGGATCTCGGCGACCCAGGAACGTATCCGTACCCTGTTGGAGGCCGTCGTCTCCATCGGTGAGGGCCTGGAACTCGACCCCCTGCTCGTGCGGATCACCGAGACCGCGACCAGTTTGGTCAACGCACGCTACGGGGCACTGGGAGTGATCGGTCCGGACGGGGAGATGAGTCGATTCATCCCCGTGGGGTTGGAGCCGGAGGAGATCGCCTGCATCGACCACTGGCCTCGGGGTGAGGGCATCCTCGGTCTGCTCATCGAAGAGCCCGAACCGTTGCGGCTGCGGAAGGTGTCCGATCACCCCGCCTCCCGTGGCTTCCCCGAGGGGCATCCGCCGATGCACACGTTCCTGGGGGTGCCGATCCGCATCCGCGACCGGGTCTTCGGCAACCTGTACATGACCGACAAACTCGATGGTTCGGAATTCACCGGCGACGACGAACTGCTGCTGCGAGCACTGGCCACGGCCGCGGGTACCGCCATCGAGAACGCACAACTGTTCGCCCAGACACAGAGCCGTGAGACCTGGTTGGACGCCTCCGGGCAGATCACCACCCGACTGCTGTCGGGCGCGCCGCCCGAGGAGGTTCTGCGCCTGGTGGCGCGGCGGGCCCGGGTGATGGCCCAGGCCGATCTTGCCGTGATCGCCATGCCCGGCGAAGAGCCCAAGACCCTCACGGTCCGGGTGTGGGACGGTCCCGAGAACCACCGGGGATCCCTGGCGGTGGGGGCGCGCGGAGCCACTCTCACGTGCGCTCCCCAAACCCTGTTGGGGCGGGTCTACCTGAGCGGACAACCCCTGCAGGCCGGTGTTTCGGGCACCGAGGACAGCAACGGACCGGAATTCCTGGCCCGTCTGGGCATGGGTCCCACCCTGGTGTTGCCGTTCGGACCACCCGACGGGGCGCGCGGTGTGCTGGTGCTGGCTCGTGCCCACGAGAGCGGGGCGTTTCCGAACAGTTGGATGAGCATGCTCTCGTCCTTTGCCAATCAGGCGGCGGTGGCCCTGGAATTGGCCGAAGCACGGTTGGACTCCGAGCGGTTGAGCGTGCTCGAGGATCGGGACCGGATCGCGCGGGACCTGCACGACACCGTCATCCAGCGCCTGTACGCCACCGCCATCACCCTGATGGGCACGGTCCGACGGATCGAGGACGCCACCTCGGCGCAACGGATCCGGAACGCCGTCGACGATCTGGACGACACGATCCGGCAGATCCGGTCGACGATCTTTGCGCTGCAAAACCCTGCCGAGGAGAGCCCCTCGTGGCTGCGCTCACAGATCCTGGGTCTGGTCAACACCGCCACGGAGACGCTGGGGTTCGCTCCACGGTTGCTCACCCAAGGCCCGCTCGACAACGCGGTGGACGAGCAGGTCGGTGAGCACGTGGTGGCGGTGCTGCGCGAGCTGCTGTCGAACGCGAGCCGGCACGCGCAGGCCACATCGGTCGACGTGGAACTGTCGGTGGCCGGGAGCAAGGTGGTGCTGCGGGTCTCCGACAACGGTTGCGGCATCTCCGAGAACGTGACAAGACGCAGTGGTCTGCACAATGCGACCTCACGTGCCGAGGAACTCGGTGGGACGATGACCGTGACCAGCGGCCCGGGTGAGGGAACACTCATCGAGTGGTCGGCCCCCGCTCGGGGCAGGAACGGCTCGGAACCGCCGGTGTCGGTCTGAGAAAAGGTGCGGGGCGGCCGTTTCCGCCCCGCCGATCAGCCCGTCTGGTCCATGGACAGGCGCACCGCGTAGGCGGCGGCCTGGGTTCTTCGGGCCATGCCGAGTTTGGCCAGGACTCGTGAGACGTAGTTCTTCACGGTTTTTTCCGCGAGGTACATCCGTGCACCGATCTCCCGGTTGGTCAGTCCCTCACCGATCAGTTCCAGGACCCTGCGTTCCTGTTCGGTCAGTTCGCTGAGCGGGTCCTTGCGGACTGCTTCCTCGCGCAGACGTTTGAGCATGCGCGTGGTCGACTCGGGATCGAGCAGGGAGCGGCCCTGCGCGACCGTGCGCACGGCGCCGACCAGGTCGGTGCCGTGGATCTGTTTGAGGATGTATCCGGAGGCCCCTGCCATGACCGCACCGTAGAGTGCCTCGTCGTCGGAGTAGGACGTGAGCATGAGCATGCGGGTGTCGGGGAGCATGGAACGGATGTCCCGACAGACGGTGACACCATCACCGTCGGGGAGCCGCACGTCGAGTACGACCACGTCGGGTTCGAGCACCGGGATGCGGGCCATGGCCTGCGCGGCCGTTCCGGCCTCACCGACCACCTCGATGCCGTCCTCGTCGTCCAAGAGGGATCCGACCCCTCGTCGGACGATCTCGTGGTCGTCCACCAAAAACACCCGGATCGTCGTGTCGTCTCCCACCAGGTGCGCACCTCCTCAACATCGGTGACCCGAGGGCGGCCGGGCCACTTTCGGTCATGGCTTTCCGTGGTCGGGGCGCTTGTGGCGCACACCCCGGAACGGATGAACGGATACGGGTCGCCTCAACTCGGGCGGCCGGAGGGTTTGCACCCTACCCATCAGCCTAAGCAGCACAGAGACTCGCAGGTCGGGGCAAACGTCCCTTTCCGTTTGGGGCATGTGTCATACCGGGTAGTCGCTGATTGGGGGCCTTCGCCGTTCGACAAAGGACCCACGGACCATGCCTTCGGGTTCGTGGCCGGTGATGATGGCGAAGGAGAGAAAGCGAGGGCATCATCATCTCTTGGGGGCTTGTGATGGCTGGGACAAGCGGTGCCGGCTCTGCCGGGGAAGGCGACACCACCACGGAGTTCTCCGCACCGCCGGAGCAGCGCACGGCATCCGACGACTTCGCCGGTACTCGCCAACTCTCCGAGACCGACGCGTTGTTGAAGGGCACCGACGTCGCAGACAGCGACGAGGCCAGTTTCACCGTCCTGGAACGCCGGACCTGTCTCAATCTCCTGGCGGGTCAGGACATCGGGCGGGTGGCCTTCACGATCGAGGGGGATGCCGCGCCGACGGTGCTCCCGGTCAACTACGTGCTGACCCACGACACGATCGTGTTCCGTTCGTCACTGGCCGGAACGATCATGCGCCATGCACGTGGGCACGCCTCCTTCCAGGTCGACCACTTCGACAAGGAGCGTCGTGAGGGGTGGAGCGTGCTCGCCACCGGCCGTTGCCGGTGGGTCCGTGACGAGGACGAACTGGCCCGTATTCCCCAAGGTCGCCTTCCCCGCCCGTGGGCGGCGGGCGACCGTGACCAGGTCCTGAAGATTCTCCCGGGCAGGGTGAGTGGGAGACAGATCAGCAGGCCCTGAAGCCGGAAGGGGAAGATGTGAACACCACATTCTTCCTGTTCCTCCGGCCCATGGCCGGTCCGCGGCGGGGCGGATCGGCCATTTTTGTGCCTGGGTTGCCACGGTTCGCCCCTTCGCGCCCGTCACATCAGCGGATGTTCGATTTTTCCGTTTCAGGGGTATTGGCATTGCCATGGGAGAGCAAAGACCACCTCATTTCCGGTGTGTTCCTGCCCCGGGTCACGATGCTGCGGGCACGATCGCCTCGTGCGTCGACGACTCCCACGTTGTGTCGCCCCTCACCGTCCTTCTCATCCCCGTCCACGTGCTTACCTTCCAGCGGTGAAACGGTCCTGGGGCAGAGCGTTCCTGAAGCCCGGGGCCGCTGTCGCCGCCGCCTTCCTCACCCTTTCCGGCCCACCGAGCATCGCGGCCCCTGCCACAGCAGGCCCCTTGCTCGAAACTGCTGCCCCCGGCCGGGGGCAGCTCTCCTTCGGTGACGGTGTGGAGTTGAGTGTGCTCTCCTCCCGGCCCGACACCGTCATGGGGGGCACGGTGTTGGTACGGGTCACCCCCGGAGCAGCCACAGCCGACCCCGAGGCGGTTCGCCTGAGGGTCGACGGCACCGACGTCAGCAATGTGCTGCGCCCGGTGACCGTCGACAAAAGCACTGCCTGGGAGGGACTGGTCACCGGCCTTCCCGAGGGCACGGTGGAGATGGTGGCCTCGGCCTTGCAGGGCGAGGCCGAGGCACGGGTGGAGCTGAGCAACCATCCGGAAACCGGTCCGGTGTTCTCCGGTCCCCACCAGGAACCGTTCGTGTGCGACACCGCGGACTTCGAGCTCGCGGGTGGGGGTACCCTCGGCCCACCTCTGGACAAGGATTGTTCGGCCGCAACCGTTGTCCAGCACGTGTACCGCACCGGTGACGGAAAGTGGAAACCCCTGCCCGATGCCTCCTCGGTGCCTTCCGACGCCACCGAAGCCACCACGTCCACGGGGGTGACCGTGCCCTATGTCGTGCGGGTGGAGACCGGTACCGTCAATCGGTCGATCTACGAAACGGCCGTGTTGCACACCCCCGGTGAGGCCGAGCCCGACCCGTGGAACCCACCCCGGGGGTGGAATCGCCGTACGGTGTACAAGTTCGGTGGTGGCTGCGCGGGTGGGTGGTACGTCCAGGGGCCGACCACCGCCGGGGTGCTGGACTCCCCCATGCTCGCCCGGGGGTATGCGGTCTCCTCCGCCTCGTTGAACGTGTTCGGGCACAACTGCGACGACCTGTTGGCCGCCGAGACCATGATGGCGGTGTCCCAGCGCTCGACCACGGTCCTTGGAGTCCCGGAGGCCACCCTGGGGTGGGGCAATTCCGGCGGCGCCTATCAGGCCCATCAGATCGCCGACAACCATCCCGGCCTTCTGGACGGTGTGGTCGTCTCACAGTCCTTCCCGGACATGGTTTCCGGTGTCGTTCCGGTGATCACCGACGCTCTGCTGTTGCGCGAGTACACGGCGAAGCACCCCGACCGGCTCACCCGGCAACAGCAGGTGGCGGTGTCGGGGTTCGGCCGTTGGGAGAGCATCGATCTTCTGGCGGGCAAGGCACGGCGGATCGATCCTCGGGGCGTGTGCCGCTCCGACCTTCCCGAGGAGGAGTTGTACCATCACGAACACAACCCCGAAGGGGCCCGGTGCGATGTCTTCGCAGCAGGGGCGAACGTGTACGGGACCGACCCCGGGACCGGACAACCACGCAGGCCGTTGGACAACGTGGGGGTGCAGTACGGTCTGGGGGCGCTGCTGGACGGTGTGCTCGACGTGGACGCGTTCTTGCACCTCAACGAGCACGTGGGCGGGGTGGACGGGGACGGTCGTGTGGTTCGTGAGCGAACCGTGGCCGATCCGTTGGCCACAGCGGCCGCCCACCGCAGCGGGCGTGTGCTGAACGGGGGTGGTGGTCTGGCCGACGTCCCGATCGTGGACCACCGTTTCTACGAAGACGACCTGCCCGACGGTGATCTGCACATGCGTCACCACTCCTTCTCCGTGCGGGATCGGTTGTCGGCGGCCAACGGCACCGCGGACAATCACGTGATGTTGGTCGAACACCGTGACCGGGCCGAAGGTCGGTTCAGTTCCTCCTCGGCGTTGGCCCTGCGGGCACTCGAGGAACTGGACGCATGGGTGACGGGGATCCTCGAGCAGGAGCGTACCCATCCGGGTCGACAGCCGATCGAGACCATCCGTGCGGCCCGTCCGAAGTCACTGGTCGACTCTTGTTGGATCGGTACCGGAAAGGACGCCGAGCAGGTCGTGGGTGAACAACGACCCCTGTTGGCGGGGCAGGGGGACCGATGCGCGGACGCCTACCCGGTGTATTCCTGGCCCCGAGGCGTGGCGGGTGCGCCGCTTGCCTCGGACACGGTGGCGTGTGCGCTGGTGCCGTTCGACGCCGAGCGCCATCCTGCCGAGTTCACCGAGGAACAGGCCGAGCACGCAGCGGAGGTCTTCTCCGAGGGGGTGTGTGACTGGCGGGCACCGGGCCGGGGCGAGACGGGCTTCGGCGGGACCTGGCAGCGTTTTTGATCGGGCACCCCACTTCCCCGGCCGATCGAGGTCGAGGTGTCGGTGCAGCAGAAACATGCCCCCGTGGACCGGGGCCGGGTGCAAGGCGGAATCGGCACGGTCGAACCTTCCACCACCCACCCCGAAACCTGACGAAGTCACACAATTCGGTGGATTCCATGTGCGTCTGTGTGCAGAATGACCGCATGGACGACGACTCCGAAATCCTCCAGGGCGGCAACGTGGGTGGGCCGGTCGTCCGGGTGGGCGCCACGGTGCACAAACAGCTCACCCCCGCCTCCCCCAGTGTCCATCCGTTCCTGCACTGGCTCAACCTCCACCGGTACCAAGGTGCGCCTCGGTTGTACGGCCGATCACCCGATGGCCGGTATCAGGTTCTGGAGTACGTCCCCGGAACCATGGCCGACCGGCTTCCGCCCTTGACCGAGACAGAACTACACCAGGTGGGTGCACTCATCCGTTCCCTCCACGACCTGTCGGCCCGGTACCCCGAACGGGTGGAACCGGTGTGGGAGCCGGTGATCCCGCCCCGGTTCACCGAGCTCGTCTGCCACAACGACCTTGCTCCGTGGAACCTGGTCCGCGGGGAGGAACGGTGGGTGTTCATCGACTGGGACGCCGCAGGCCTCGGCAACCGCATGGAAGACCTGGGGTATGCCGCGCACGGCTTCGTCCCCCTGCACCCCGGTGGCGACCCTGTGCGCGATGCCCGGCGCCTGCGCGTCCTGGCCGACGGTTACGGTTGTGACCTCCTTCAGCGCCGTGACCTGCCCGAGGCGACCCTGCACAAGGTCCGCGGCATGTTCTGGCTGTTGGAGGAGGGCGCGCGTACCGGGTGCCAACCCTGGGCCCGTCTACACGCCGAAGGTCACGCCGACCACTGGGGCCCGGCCGCTTCCTACGTCGCCGAGCATCTGGAGACCTGGCGTGCTGCCCTGACCCGGGGATGAACCGGTCCAAGGTCTGCTAGTTCGGCACGTGCCATGCAAAGGCCGCGGAGATCGGGTGTCCTCGGAAGCGTTCCCACTTGGGTTTGGCCATGATCCACGTGTGGTCGACCAGCCCCTCGACCATGTCCACCAGGTGCCATCCCGCTCCTGCTGCGGCACGTACGTGGTCACTGACCAGGTGCACGTGGGTGGAGATGGCCACATCCTCCCCGGAAGCATCGGTGTAGTGCGTGGGCATGCCCGAGACCATCGCGAACTGCGGGTGGTAGGCGGCCAGCACACACCACCCTCCGGGGCGCACCAACCTGGCCGCCTCGGCGTAGAAGGGGGTCAGGTCGGGCAGGTGTTCGTCGATGAGTGAGGCGATCACCAGATCGTACTTGCCCTCGGGCAGACCACTGTTGCACACATCGGCCAGGACCAGCCGGTCGTGGACAGCACGCCGACCGGCCAGACCCAGCATCCCCGGGCTCAGGTCGACACCGTCCACCCGCGACAGTCCCTTACCGCGCAACCAGGCACCGGTACGCCCGGTGCCACACCCCAGGTCGGCTGCGACGGCAAGGTCTGCCCAGTCGGGTTCGCTCAGGCGTTCCAGCAGGGCGAGGTCCATCGCATCGAGCACGGAATCGTCGTAGGTGGTCGACCAGCCGTCATAACCGGTGGCCACGTCCACGGTGCGGTAGTTACGGGTGTCGAAGTCGGAAAAGTCGAGCATGGCACCAAGTATGCCGAGGTGGGGGCGGGTGAAGCGAACCCTTTTCCGCCCCGACTCCCCCTGTTCTCAGTGGTCGTGTTCTTCCTGGTCGTGCTCACCGGTCATTTCCTCGACCGGTGCGGTGAGCTCCAGTTCGGTTCCGCTCGCAAAGACAAGGGTCACCAAGACCTCGTCCCCGACGGTCAGGGGCTCGGACAGGTCGTTGACCATGATGTGGTCACTGCCGTGTGCAAGGGCGGTCGACTCACCGGTGGGAAGGGGGATCTCCGCCACCTCGCGCATGCGCCCGGCGCCGGACTCGGTGGTCTCGGTGGTGTGCAGTTCGGCTTCCTCCGAGGCGTCGGTGGTGACACCGACAAGGGCGTCGTCCTTGTCGGTGTCGTTGGACATTTCCAGGTAGAGGGCCCCGACCTCCGGGTTGGCGGGCTCGGGCATCCAGGCTTGGCTCACCTCCAACCCGGCTTCCTGTGCGTGGCCACGTTCTGTCTCCGGCTGTGGGGTGGTGTCGGTGGCGCTGTCCGCGGAGGTTTCGCATGCTGTGGCCAAGAGCATGCACAGCAGCACGGTCGGCGGCCCCACACGTACGTACAAAGGTCGCGCGGTCCGGTTCTGTACAGGGGTGGTGTTCACTGTGGTTCTCACCTTCTCGGTGTGGACGGTCATCGAGTCGTCGAACGAGGACCGGGGTGGGTGGTCACTTCTGGTCCCGGAACGGGGCGAGCCGGGCCTTGTGGTTGGCCGGTACCGCGAACAGGGCACTGCCTTCGTGGCGGATGTAGGCGTTGAGTGCGTCCCCGCCTTCGTCGAGGGCCTGCTGGACCGGGACGAAACCGGTGCGGGGGTCGGCCTGCCAGGCCGTGAAGAGCAGCCCTGCCTGGCGGTTTCCGTCATGGTCCCAGCCCAGGTCGTAGGAGAAGCCACGGCGGAGCATGCGGGCACCCAGGGTGTTCTCCGGTCCGGCCAGCCTGATGTGGGCATTCTCCGCGATGACCGGGTTTCCGTCGGGTCCGCGTGCGGAAAAGTCCGGCAGGTCGTCCTCATGCCGGCCGCCCAGGGGTGCACCGTCGGGCAGGCGTCGGCCCACGGCCTCTTCCCGTTCTTCCGGCTCCAGGGTGAACCAGTCGTCGAGCAGCATACGAATCCTGCGTATGACCACGTATGTGCCACCGTCCATCCACTCCCGACCGGGTTCGGAGTGTGTGGTCAGAACCTGTACGTCGAACATGGCCTCGGACGGGTGTGGGTTGACCGTGCCGTCGATCTGCCCCATGAGGTTGCGGGGTGTGGCATCGGGATCTTCGGCCGCCACCGTGGAGCGTTGAAAACCCGGCAGCGACCAGCGCACGCGGGCGTGGTCCCGGGTCAGGAAGAGCAGATGCCCGACCGCGGTACTCACCACCACGGGGTCCTCGGCCGCCACGTGCAACATGAGGTCGCCGTCGCACCACTCGGACACAAGGTGGTCGGTGTCGAAGTCCGGTAGTGGTTCCATGTGATCCGGGAGCCGGTCCTGCAGTTCACCACGTTGGAACAGTTCCGCGCCCAGACCGAGGGTGATGCCCAAGGAGGCCGGGTGCAGTCCCTGGGCCGCCGTTCCCGGGGCTCGGGCGTCCACCCCTTCCTCGTGGAGGGCCTCGATCTCCTCACCCAGCGTCTGTAGGACGTGTTCGGCGTTGTTCCGCACGGTCGAGGCATCTTCTCCGATCACATCCAGCGCCAGGACATGGATGTGTGCCGGGGTGGGCAGCGACAGTGCCGGAGGCAGGCCGTCCTTGTGGGTGGCACTCCGTCGAGCCGGTTCGGTCAGGCCGGTGAGTTCTTCCTCCCGTGCCCTGGTCCGTTCCTCGCTCACTTTGTGGCCGATCAGGCCGCCACCCGCCAGGCCGCCGAGTCCGGCCAAGCCGGACAGCAGGGTCCTTCGGGACGGCCGAACAGGTGTGTCGTCGGTGCCGGTCACAGCAGATCGTCCTGGAGTGTGGGCAACAGTTCGGCGAGCTGGTCCGCGTTGATCCCTTCGTCGAAAGAGCCTGCGGCCTTCCCGTCGGGGGTCAGGACGGTGATGCGTCCACCGTGGGTGACCAGGTACTCCCCTTCGGTTTCCACCGGTGGATCGACGGCGATGCCGTAGTCGTTGGCGGCATCGACCACGTGGTCGATGTCCCCACGTATCCCCTGGAACTCGGGGTTGAAGCGATCCAGCCAGGTACGAAGTTGTTCGTCGGTGTCTCGTGCCGGATCGGTGGTGACCATGACCACGTCGTAGGCGTCGTCGTCCACACCCTCCTCCTGCAGGGCCAGGTTGATCTCCGCCATGGTCATGGGGCACACGTCCGGGCAGCTGGTGTATCCGAAGTACAAAAGCGTGAGCCGGTCATCGGCCACATCGGTGAAGGTCCACGTCTCCCCTTCGACCGTGGTCAGTTCGGTGGCGGAGGCCTCCATCGGGTCGTCGGACAGATCGAGGTAGTGCTCGGACTCGGCGATCGGGTCGGCGGCACATGCGGTGATGGCGAGCAGCAGAAGTGTGGCCGCAACGGGCCGGGAAAAAAGGGACACGGGTTCGGTCCTCATCCGTTTGCGAATGTGGTTCGTGATGGTCTTTTGCGGTGACCGGGTCGGCGCCCACAGGTGTGTTCGCGAGCCGAATCACGGCGTGCGCGGCCGTGTCGGAGGGTTTCAGGCCACGAGTGTGGTGGGTGGGCCACGCAGGACCCGGCTGTGCCGCAGGTAGGGCGGCTGCAGCCGCGGGCATTCGTCAACCGGACAGAAGCATGTGTTGGGCGCGGGGGTGGGTGTGGCGGAACCACCCGAGGGCAGGAGCGGCGGCAGGATCCGCAGTGTCGTGGAGCGCAGGAAGGTGTGGAGGGCCTCCTCGCCCCGGTGCAGCCACCAAGCGGCGACCAGGGCCGTCGACGTGTGGAAGAGCAGCATCACCCACGCGGGTGCCTCGTCGGTGGACACGGTACCGGCGGTGTGTTGGTGTTCTCCCAGACTCTGGGTGCAGCTGAAGGCCACGTGCAGGGCCAGCTGGCCCCAGAGCATGCGGCTTGCAAGTCCCCACCATCCGTGGTGGCGGTCCGCCGAGGCCCAGGCCATGGCGGACACAAGAGCCGTGCCGAGCAAGAGCCCGGGAAGCGGTACGTCGTGCCCCGAGCACAGTTCGTGTCCGTGCGCGGACACGTTCACGCACACCAGAGTGAACACTCCGGCGCGCAATGGGCGACACGACCGACTCGCAAACATCTTGCGGCCATGTTCTCACCGCTTCTTGCCTTGCCGTCACCGGGTCCGTTCTTGCTGTTCATCGGCGCCCACAAAGGGCGAACCGGGATGAAGAAAACCTTTTGCCTTTCACCAGTTGCGCCCGTATCGTGAAAGACGACGGACCGAGAAAGCACCCTCGGAGCGCACCGCCGTTTCCGCGGTTCCCCACCGCGATGTCGGCGGTGCCAGGGCTTCATCCTCCTGCCCCCACCGGTCCGGGCCGTGCGCAACCACCTGCGGGATCGAAGGGGTTTGCGCGGCGACCGCGCAGGCCGGCCCCGGCCGAGTTCTCACATCCGAAGAACGACGAAGCACTCCTCGGGGACAAGGACGGTGGCCCCCCGGATCTGTGGACGAGAGTTGGTCAACAGCAATTCACGCGGTTCGGCCTCCAGCCGCACCTCGGCCCTGTTGGGTTCGAGGTTGCACACCACTCGTAGCCGGCCCCGTTCGAGCACCAGGCAGCGGCCCGCGGCCGTCACCGAGAAGCGGTCCAGGCGTGGATCGGTCAGATCGGGTTCACAGCGACGCAGCGCGATCAGGTCCCGGTACGTCCTCCACAGCTTTTGGTGGTCCTCCCGCTCCCGTTCGGACCGGTCGAGGACGGCCCCGTCCCGGGTGGCCGGGTCCAGGGGATCGGGGATCTCGGCCTCCTTCCAACCAAGGGCCGAAAACTCCCTGCTGCGCCCTTGGCGTACACCCTCGACCAGGTCCGGATCGGAGAACGAGGCGAAGAACGGCCACGGAGTGGTGGCGCCCCATTCCTCCCCCATGAAGATCATCGGTGTGTAGGGGGAGCAGAGCACGAGTGCGGCACCGCACGCCAACAGTTCGGGGGATACGTGTGCACCCATGCGGTCTCCGCGGGCACGGTTGCCGATCTGGTCGTGCGTGCTCAGATAGGCCAGGAAGCGGTACCCGGGAACACGTGTGGTGTCCACGGGGGCACCATGGGTACGCCCACGAAACGAGGAGTGGGTGCCTGCGTGCCAGAACACCTTGGTGAGTGTGGTCGGCAACGCCTCGGGGTCGGCGAAGTCGGTGTAGTAACCGTGGTCCTCCCCCGTCAGGACATGGTGCAGGGCGTGGTGCAGGTCGTCGGACCATTGTGCGGTCATGCCCAACCCCCCGGTTTCTCGCGGCATGACCGTCCGAGGATCGTTGTGGTCGGACTCGGCGATCAGTGCCAGCGGACGCCCCAGGGCGGTGGCCAGAGCATCGGTCTCGTCGGCGAGCTCGGCCAGGAGCGGGGTGGCACGATCGTCCTGAAGGGCGTGCACCGCGTCCAGACGCAAACCGTCCAGGTGGAAGTGGCGCAACCAGTCCATGGACCCTTGCACCACCAACTGTCGTACCGGGTCGGAATGGGGTCCGTCCAGGTTGAGTGATGGCCCCCATGCACTCTCACCGGCGAAGTAGGGGCCGAACCGGGGCAGGTAAGCACCCGAGGGACCCAGGTGGTTGTGGACCACGTCGAGCAGGACCGCCAGACCGTGCCCATGACAGGCGTCGACAAAAGCCTTCAACGCGTCCGGGCCGCCATAGGGTTCGTGCACCGCCGACCAGAGCACTCCGTCATATCCCCACCCGTGGATGCCGTCGAAGGCGTTGACCGGCATGAGTTCCACGTGGGTGATGCCCAGTTCGACCAGTTCACTCAGATACTCGATCGCCGCGCGCAGGGTGCCCTGCCGGGTGAAGGTCCCCACGTGCAGCTCGTAGATCACCCCACCGGCCAGGGGTCGTCCGGTCCAGGTGTTGTCGGTCCAGTGGTGAACGCCGTGGTCGTGGACACGGGAGGGGGCGTGTACCCCGTGGGGCTGCCACAGGGATCGGGGGTCGGGCAGGACCTGGGGGTCGTCGTCGAGCAGGTACCCGTAGTCGGTACCGTGCCCCGCCTCGGTGATCTCGGCGTGCCACCACCCCTGTCCGTCGCGCTCCATCGGGTGATCGGTCTCGTGTACACGTACGTGCACCCGTTGCGCGTACGGCGCCCACACGGAGAAGTCGCCGTGCACGCCCCGGCCCGGGGTCGTGGGTGCGGTCGGCCTGGTCTGCGTCGGGTTCTTCACACGCTGTGAAATACCCGGTCGAGAGCTTTCTGACTCGTCATGCGCCGATGGGTCCGTGCGGCCGGTAGGTGTACAGGCGTACCGAGGCGGTCACGGGTGCGGGGTCGGGCAGATCGGCCAGACGGGTACGCAAGGTCTCCGGGGTGAGGTGGTGGGCGCTGGGGCCCATACCGACCACGGTGGTGATGTCCTCGTGCGACAGATGCAGGGGCAGGTGCAGCTCGGTGAGGTCTGCGGGAGCGAAACGGTCATGCAGGGACTCGACCAAACGCGTGTCCTTGTACGGGTCGACCTCCAACAGGCCAAGAGGGCCGCGCAGTTCGATCAAGTGGTCTGCGGCCGGGACCACGACCATGAGCACACCGTCCGGGCGTAGGACCCGGTGGAACTCCTCTGCGTGGCGGGGGGCGAAAACATTGAGCAGTACGTCCACCGAGGCTTTGCGCAGGGGCAGGCCTTGCCATACGTCGGCGGTGACGGCACCGCCGCGCTCGTGGGTCCGGGCGGCTCTGCGTGCCGCCCACTTGGAGGCGTCCACGGTCAGGCCGGCCGCGTGCGGCAGGGCCTTCAGCACTTGGGCGAGGTAGTGGCCGGTACCGCCACCGATGTCGACCACCAGCGGGGCGGGCTCGTCCAGGTGTTGGTCCAGGATCTGGGCCAGGGCACGACCGATCGGGTCGTAGTGGCCTGCCTGTTGGAAACGCAGCCGGTCGGTGATCATCTCCTTGCTGTCACCGGTGCCGGGCGGGGTGGAGCCGGTGAGCAGGGCCGCGTAGCCCTCCCGGGCGATGTCGAAGGTGTGCCCGTGTGTGCAGGAAAGGCCTCGCTCACCGAGGGCGAGGGCGTTGCCGCAGACCGGGCAGGCAAGGGCCGACAGCACCGGGTCGGGCATACGCAACCTGGTCGGGCGTGTGGGGTTCGTGCGCGTCATGGTCGCGCTCAGACTATCCGGTCCTGTTGTCCGACCAGGACCGCCACGGGGTAGTGGTCGAGCAGGTCGGCGATACGGGGCGCGGTGAACCCGTCGGTGCGGTCGGGTGCCACGGGGCGTCCGGTGAGCCGGTCGACCCAGGTGCCGGGGCCCGAGGGCAGGGGCAGGACGGTGTCGTGCCAACCCCCCAGGTCGGCCAGGGTGATGGGCAGTCGCGTGGTGACCACCACCAGGTCCGGATGTTGGGCCGTCGCCCCGGGGCCGCTGTGTTGCGGTGCTGTTTGCGGGAAGGTCGCCGCGTCGGTCCTGTCGACGGTGGAGGTACGGGCGAAAGCCAGGACGTGGTCGGCGGAGTTTCCGAAGGCGGTCAGTGGCAGGTAACCGTCCGGGCGCAGTTCTTGCCGGGTGTGCAGGCAGGTACGGACCAGGTGGAGTTTGGCGGCGCCGGTGTGGTCCACCGGCGGGTACCACCCGTCCTCGAGCCGGGTGAGGAGTTCGACGCGGGCGTCGAAGTCGACGGGACGGCGGTTGTCGGGGTCGACCAGGGACAGGTCCCACAGTTCCGTACCTTGGTACAGGTCGGGTACTCCGGGGCCGAGGAGTTGCAGTGCTTTTTGGCCCAAGGAGTTGCTCCAGCCCGCTTCCCGTACCGAGTCGACCAGGGCGATGATCTCCGCGCGCAGTTCGATGTCGCCCAGCACCAGTCCGGGCCAGGCTCGGACCTGTTCTTCGAACTCGGGGTCCTGATCGGTCCAGGAAGTTCCCAGGCGTGCTTCACGGGCGGCTTTGAGCAGGTATGCGGTGAGCCGTTCCTCACCGATGGGCCAGGCTCCGACGAGTGTTTGCCAGCCGAGCAGGTCCAGTGACGGTTCGGGAAGTGGTCGGCGCGCCGACCATCGGCGTACGGCTTCGGCGAAGTCGCCGGCGATCTCGGACAGGGCGGCCAGGCGAGCGCGTACGTCCTCGGAGCGTTTGGTGTCGTGGGTGGACAGCGTGGTCATCGTGTCGGGCATCCCGGCTTCCCGTGCGGCGGCGGCCCGATGGAATTTTTGTGGGGTGATCGCAAATTCGGTGGGATCGCCCCCGACCTCGTTGAGGGCGACGAAGCGGGTGGCGCGGTAGAACGCGGTGTTCTCGGTACCCATGGCCACGACCATGCCGCTGGTCTGCTGGACACGGCGGGCGACCTCTCCCGTGGGGTCCTCACGTACGCACAGGTCGATGGCTTTCAGCTCGGGGGCGATGTCCGGGCGACGGTCACAGGCCCGGTCCACGGCCCGGGTCCAGGCGTGACTTCCCTCGGGCAGGTAGGAACGGTACACGTCGAAGGCGCCGAGGAGTTCGGCGACGGCCTCCGTACAGCGGGTTGTGGAGGAACCGGGGTGGGGCGTGGTGGGCAAAAGATCGACGATGCGACGTACCTCGGCGCGCAGAAGGGTGCTCGCGGCGTGTCGGCGGGCCTCGGCGTCGGTGTGTTCGACGTCGACGGGTACGCCCTTTTCCATGGCCAGGGCGGTCAGTGCGCCTTCCCCGGTGGGGTCGACGAACACACCACACAATTCGCGCAGGGCGTCGTAACCGGTGGTCCCGGCCACGGGCCAGGAGGCGCACAGGCTCTCGCCCGGGGCGAGGATCTTTTCCACGACGATCCACCCGGGAAAGCGTGCGGCGAGCCTACGCAAGTAGCCTCCCGGGTCACTGAGTCCGTCGACGTGGTCCACACGCAGGCCGTCCAGTTGTCCCGATGCCGCCCAGCGCAGGGTTTCGGCGTGGGTGGTTTCGAAGACCGCCGGGTCCTCCACTCGGACAGCGGCAAGAGTGTCGATGTCGAAGAAGCGCCGATAGGTCAGTTCGCTGTCCCCACGCCGCCAGGAAACCAGCCGGTAGTGTTGGCGTTCGTGCACCTGCGCGGCGGTGTCCCCGGGTTCGTACGTGCCGGGGGCCAATGGGTAATGCTTGTCGTGATGGACCAAGCAGCCGTCGCCGACGGTGAGTTGTTCCAGCGCGGCCCGTCCGTCGTCCCCGTCATCGGCCAGGACGGGGATCAGGATCGGCCCTGCGTCGAGATCGACGTCGAAGCACCGCGTGTGGATCGAGTCGTGTCCGTGTTGCAACAGACCCCACCAGCAGGGATTGGCTTCGGGGTGCTCCACCGACATGTGGTTGGGAACGATGTCGGCGACCACGCCCATGTCCCGTCCGTGGGCCTTCTCGGCCAGCAGAGCACGGGAGGTGTCACCCCCCAGGACCGGGGCGACCTCGGTGGGATCGACCACGTCGTACCCGTGCTGGGATCCGGGTGCGGCGATCAGGATCGGTGACAGGTAGATCGCCCCCACCCCCAGTCGGGCGAGGTAGTCGATCCGGTTTGCGGCATCGTCCAAGGTGAACCCGGGACGCAGTTGCACACGGTAGGTCGACGTCGGCGTGGTGGCTGCGTGGGCGCTGTTTCGGTTCATCACCGAGGACCCGTGCCCAGCCGCTCCGCGTGTCATGCACACCACCCGCCTTCTCGACGAGCGTTGTTCCCCATGGGGGTACGTTGGGGGTGGTCGACCACAGATGATTGAATTTCCGGCGGTATTCCGTCACCTGTGAGGACGCGCCCGAGACCGGAGCGCGGCGGTGACCGCAACGAAGGACCACTTCACCGACGAAGGGGATCGAAGCAGTCGTGCTCCCGTCCACAGTGCGCAGTCGCGCGCACAACCGCCTCCGACGCAGCGGCCAGGGTGCGGCCTCGGCCGCGTTGACCGGTCTGTTGCTGGCCACGACCGCCTGCGGCAGTGACAACGCCGTTCCCGACAGTGCGGCCCCCGACGTTCCCGCAGACCTGGAGTGCTTCTCGGGAAGTTTGTCCGGGGCGGGCTCCAGTGCCCAGGAGAATGCGATGACGACCTGGATCGCCGGTTACCAATCGGGGTGTGAGGACGCACGCATCTACTACGACTCGATCGGGTCGGGTGGTGGCCGTAACCAGTTCATCGACGATGCGGTGTCCTTTGCCGGTACCGACGCGGCGATGGACCCGGACGAGACCGAGGACGCCCTGGAGCGGTGTGGCGGTTCGCCGACCATCAACCTGCCCGCCTACACGGTGGCGATCGCGGTGGTGTTCAACCTCGACGGTGTGGATTCGTTGAACCTGCGCCCGGACACGATCGCAAAGATCTTCGATCAACAGATCACGCGTTGGGACGATCCGGAGATCGTCGAGGACAACCCGGACGCCGACCTTCCGGACCTGGAGATCACACCGGTCAACCGGGCCGACGATTCCGGGACCACCGAGAACTTCACGAACTATCTCGCAGCGGCCGCATCGGATTCCTGGCCCCACGACTCGAGTGGTCAGTGGCCGCTGGAACCACGTGAATCAGCACAGGGAAACAGCGGTGTGGCCGACACGGTCTCGCGTGCGGAGGGGGCGGTCGGGTATGTGGAGATGTCGCACCTGCACGGCCTGAACGCCGCGTCCATCGGTGTGGGTGATGAATTCGTGGACATCAGCCCGGAGGCTGCCGCGCAGGTGGTCGCCGATTCACCGCGCAGTGAGCAAACCACCGGTGAGTACGATCTGGCTCTGGAGCTGGACTACGGCACGACCGAGCAGGGCAGTTATCCGCTGGTTCTGGTCAGTTACCAAACGACCTGCCTGGAGTACCCCGACGCGCAGGAGGCCGAGCGGGTCAAGGCGTTCTTGCGTTATGTGGTCAGTGCCGAGGGCCAGGAGGCGGTCTCGGCCGAGACCAATTCCACCCCGATCAACGAAACCCTGCGCGAGTCCTTGCTGACCTCGATCGATGCCATCTCCGGCCAGGACTGACCGTGAGGCGGTGCCGCCTGCGGCGTCTCTTGGTCTTTCGATCGGAAACAGCCGTGCACGTGGGGCGGCCCGGCTCAGGACGATGCCGCCATCGAAGGTTTGGGGCCACCGGTCGAGGGTGGGTGGGGTCGGCACGCTCCGCTCGTTGCGGAAGATCCGGGTGCTGACCCCTTCCACCCACCCTCGGTGAAAGATCCTGCCGACCCGAGCCCCCGGTTGCCCGTTCGTCGACGCAGTGTCCACGGCATTGTTTTCGCCCACGGCAGCGGACACGGGCCCTGTGTCACCTTCCCCTGCCCGACTCCGTCCTCATCATCCGGACACCGAGGTACACCACCCCGATGACCAGGCCGATCATCACCACCCACACCAGGAGGCC
Source organism: Candidatus Nocardiopsis merdipullorum (assembly GCA_019115445.1). Classification (GTDB taxonomy): domain Bacteria; phylum Actinomycetota; class Actinomycetes; order Streptosporangiales; family Streptosporangiaceae; genus Nocardiopsis; species Nocardiopsis merdipullorum. The sequence goes on along the minus strand of DXDP01000019.1, from coordinate 2,295 downwards.
GACGATGACCGACAGCAGCCAGAACAGGCCGATCACGGCAGCAACACCCGCGGCGACCTTGAGCAGAACACGTCCCATGGCTCGAAGAATACGGGGTCGGGCCACCGAAGGGCAGCCCGCCTCCGCCTTTTCTAACCGACGCGGACCGCACCGGTGAAGACGCCGTCCCAATACGCGGCCAAGGAAACCTCCTCCAGCGGCTTCGACGGATTCGATCCGTGGATCATGCTCCCGTTGCCGGAGTAGATCCCCACATGGCTCGGGGCCGATTCGCTGTAGAAGAACAGCAGATCACCGGGGCGAACCTGGTCGCGAGAGACCCGTGTTCCTGCGTTGACCTGGTCATAGGTGGTCCGGGGAAGGTTCACGCCCGCCTGGGCCCAGGCGGCCTGGACCAGGCCGGAACAGTCGTAGCCGTCGGGGCCGGTGCCACCCCAGATGTAGGGTTTGCCGATCTGCGCGCGAGCGAAGTCGAGCACCGACTGCACATCTCCGGAGACGTCTGCGTCCCCGCCCTCGCCGGGGTCGGTGCCGGCACCGTCGTCGGCCACGGGTTCGGCTGCGGTCGGATCGACCCCGCCGAGGTTTTCCAACACCTGGGCCTGCTCCTCCAGAGCGGTCTCACCGCTTTCGAAGGCTTCCTCCGCCTCCTCCAGGGCCTGGGCCGCGGACTCCTCGGCGGTGAGAGCCTCATCACGCAGGAGTTCGGAGTGCTCGACCTCCTCCACGTACTCCGAAAGCACGTTCTGTTGTTCCACCGACAGGTAGTCCAGATCGGCGATGTTTTGCAGTGCCATGTCGGGCGAGGAGTCGAACAGCACTCCGAGCAGAGTGTGGCCTGCACCGGTGTAGGCGGCCCGGGCGATTCCTGACACCTGGACAGACATCTCTTCCAGGTCCTCCTCCGCATGTTCCAGGCGTTCCTCGAGGTCCTCCACCTCGGCCACCGCGGTCTTGTGTTCCTCCTCGGCCTGGTTGTAGGTCTCGTTGAGTTCGGACAGCTCCTCCTGGAGCTGTTCGTAGCGCTCTTGCGCCTCGCTCTCGGTGGGCTCTGCCAGAGCCACGCCGGAGGCCAACAGGACCGAGCCCACAGCGACACTCCCGGCCGTCAGGAAACGACGGCCCGTGCGCGAACCGGGTTCAGGGTTGCGAAACAAGGAATCGCTGCCTTTCTCCCAACATCCGTCCACCGACGCAGGCATCCCGAAAAGACACCTGTGGCCAGGTGTGACGGGACAGGGGGAAGGGATCGGCCGACTCCTTGGGGAGAGGAAGGGTCTGAGTCGACCGGACTGCTGCGGCGGTCTCTGCTCCCGGAAAAGAACCGGAGCTGAGCAGAGTGCAACGGCGCACCGGGCGCTGGCACCCTTGTGATGACCAAGCTGAGCGCACCGGCTTGAGGGAACCATAAATCATGGCTCGACTTGGGCGCGACCTTTTCGTGACTTTCTCTTGAACCCCTTCTGACCTGCGTGCTCGCCGTGGACGGAGCTCGAACTCCCACAAAACCCGGGCGGGCAGGGCTCATCCTCGTCCGTGCAGCTTTGCGGGACCGGGCCGAAGAGCCCGCTCCGTGTGTGGCATATCACGCCCCGTCGGGGAAGGGGCGGCGGTGTGTGCCGCCCCTTCCCTGTCACAAGTGGCGCTGCCACCAGTCCAGGATCGCCTCGAAGCGGGCCACCCGGTGGCTGGGCAGGCCCGAACGCGACAACTCGTGTCCCTCACCGGGAAAGAGCAACATCTCCACCTCACGGCCACGCCGCTTCAAGGACACGAACAGGCGCTGTGCCTGTTCCACCGGGCAACGCAGGTCCTCCTCGGAATGGATGATCAGCATCGGAAGGTCGATCTTGTCGGCGTACGTGAGCGGACTCTCGGCCTTCCAGTTCTCCTCCGGCCCGTACAGCGGGTGCGGGAAGAACGATCCGATGTCGGAGGAGGCGTGCAGACTGTCGATGGCGTTGACCGCGCGTTCACTGATCGCGGCACGAAACCGCTCACCGTGGTGCGCAGCGATCCACGTTGTCATGAAACCGCCGTGCGAGCCGCCCATCACCCCCACCCGGGACGGGTCCACACGCTCGTCCTCCAGGACCGTGTCGAGGAAGGCGAGCACATCGCCTGCGCTGGTCGCACCCACCGAGCCGATGATCGCCCGCCCGTGCTCGAAGCCGTACCCGGAGGAACCACGCGGGTTGCACAACACCACCGCGTACCCGGCAGCGGCATAGACCTGGGTCTCGTCGAAGAGTTGGTGGCCGTACTGGGTGAAGGGGCCGCCGTGGATCATGAGAA
>DXDP01000233.1 GCA_019115445.1 Candidatus Nocardiopsis merdipullorum | reverse complement strand
GCGGGGTCCTCCTTGGCGTAACTGACGTCGAGTCCTGCCACGAGTTCCACGGCGTCGGGGTCGAGCGGTTCTTCTCGTGCCAGACCGGCCGCGCGCCGTTGCAGCTCGACGGCCTCCTTGGGGTCGTCGGGCCATCGATCCGGGTCGTCCAGGGCTCGCGCAGCCAACCGTGCGATATCCGTCACTTCGCACCTTTTTCGTTTCGGGCCGTGGCCATCCATGTTTCCATCCAACCGCATTGGTGAACCCTGTCGTCACCTTCTTCCACGTTCATGTCCTGCGGCGTCGTCCTCTCTTCTCGGAAGTGGCTCGCCGTTGCGTACGTGTACGCGCCTCACACCGGGCCGGTGCTGTGCCGGACCGCACACCCGAGAACGCCCGATCCATCGTTTCGGCGGCAGTAACGTGAGACCGTCAATCTTTGTACTGACCAGTCAGTCCAAAAGGAGGAAGACAGTCATGCGTTGGGCCACTGGTGCCCGTGTCCGCGCTGAGGGCCTCACACTCACCACACGCGAGGGTCCCGTCTACACGAACGTCGACCTCACCGCGGCCCCGGGCACCTTGAACGTCTTTCGAGCCGAGTCCGGGGGTGGGCGCAGCGCACTGTTGTTGTCCTTGACCGGACGGATGTTCCCCACATCCGGAGATCTGCAGGTGGACGGGTTCACGCTGCCCGGGCAGGCACGCAAGGTGCGACGCATCAGTTCACTCGGGTTGATGGAGGACGTCAACGCACTGGAGGAAAGACTCCGGGTCCGTGAACACCTCACCGAAGCGGTGATGCTGCGCAGCCTTCCCGCCCGGTCCGGCCTGGTCGACCAGGCCCTGGCCGCGGCCGACGTCCCCGACATCGATCGTCGCCGTCTCGTCAAGGATCTGACCACGCTCGAACGCAAACGGCTGGGGATCGCGCTGGCGCTGCTCGACGAACCCCGCCTCCTTGCCGTGGACGACGTCGACGAAGGACTCGACGCCACCCACCAGGGCCATGTCTGGCACACCCTGATCCAACTGGCCGGGAAGGGTCTCACCATCGTCGCCACCTGCGCCGACGCCGGTGCACTGGAGCAGGCGAGCAGCCCCCTGGTCCAAGGCCCCCTACCGATCCGACAGGACCCGACCGCCCCGAGCCCCCGCCCCTCACGCGCACGGCCACGTGGGCTGTTGCGCCGCGACGACCGTGGAAGAGGTGACCGTGCCGAAGCGGACCGGGCGTGAAAAGCCGCGCACGAGATTGTTGGCCGCTGCCCGGCTGGGGTTGCTGCCATTGCGTTCGTTCCTGCGTACCCCACTCACCAGGGCGGCTCTGGGTGCTCTTCTGCTCATCCCCCTGATGTACTCCGGCACGTACCTGTGGTCGTTCTGGGACCCCTTCGAACGTGCCCAGGACCTGCCCGTGGCCCTGGTCAACGAGGACCGGGCCGCCGTGCTCGACGGCGAAGAGGTCGACATCGGCGACACGTTGACCGATGAGCTCCTCGACCGTGGTGACCTCGATTGGCACCTCGTCGATGCCCAAGAGGCCGCCGAGGGTGTCGACAGCGGCCAATATTACGTCTCCTTCACCATCCCCCCGCATTTCAGCGAGAGCCTCACCTCACCCTCCCGGGAGTCCGAGGACCCCACCAGCGCCCTGCTGGTCGCCCACTACAACGACGCCAACGGCTACATCGTCCGCCAACTCGTCAGCAGCGCCTTCAAGGAGATCCGGGAGTCCGCCGCACAAGAAGCCACCAACGAGTACTTCGACCAGATCTTCATCGGCTTCAGTGAGATCCACAGCAAGACCGAGGAAGCGGCCGAAGGTGCCTTCGATCTCTCCGCCGGTGCGGACGACGCCGAAGAGGGGTCCGGGGAACTTTCCGAAGGTGCCGATCAGGCCCACCGGGGCGCGGGAGAGCTGAGCGAGGGCCTGAGCGAACTGCTGACGGGTTCACAAGAGCTGGCCGCCGGGACGGAGAGCGCCTCCGAGGAGGTCGACACCCAGGTGGGCCGCCTCGACGAATTCACCGAGGATTGGCAACCGTTCGTGGAAGAGGAGCTCCCCGTCCTTCAGGAACGGGTCGAGTCCGTGGCCGAGATCTCCGAAGAACTGGCCGTGGCGTTGGAGGAACTCCCGGAGGAGAGCCACACCGAAGAACTGACCGAGCTCGACCGACGCATGGAAGACTTCCTGGAGAACAACCCGGATCTGTCCGAGGAACACCCGGAAGTCCATGCGATCCTCGTCGACGTGCAGGACGGGGTGAGTACCGTTCTGCCCCTGGCGTCGTTCATCGACGAGAACCGTTCGAAGATCGACGAGGTCGCAGAGACCGCCACCACGGTCAGTACGACCGCCTCGACCTTGGCCGAGGACCTGCCGGATCTGGTGGAAGATGTCGAGCAGGCCCGTGAACGTGTCGGTGACCTCACCGAGGGACTGGACTCGATCGCCACCGGTGCAGGCGATCTGCGAGATGGGCTCGAAACCGCCTCGACCGGCGCCGACGACCTCGATGAGGGACTGGGTGATCTGAACGGCGGTGCTTCACAGTTGTACGAGGGACTGGGGCAGCTGGCCGGAGGGGCCGACGAGCTCGCCGAGGGCCTGGACGAGGGCACCGAGGAAATTCCGAACCACTCCGACCCCGAACGTGCCGACCTCGCCGACATGATGAGCGAACCGATCTCGTTGAGCAGCGACATCGACAACGAAGCACCCGACTACGGCACCGGGTTCGCACCGTTCTTCGTACCTTTGTCCCTGTGGGTGGGCGCCATGATGGTGTTCATGGTGCTGCCCGCGCTGTCCACCCGCGCTCTGTCCTCGTCGGCCCCGTCGTGGCGGGTGACACTGGCGGGTTGGGTCGTACCG
>DXDP01000232.1 GCA_019115445.1 Candidatus Nocardiopsis merdipullorum | reverse complement strand
GGAGCTGACCACGCGCGCCCAACAACATCGGGAAGTCTTCGACGCCGATCCGCAGGGCGCGCTCGACACCCTGCTGTGGTCCCTGCTGGAGGAGGGGCCCCGGGTTCCCCCAAGATGGCGTGGTGCTCAAGAGGACCCCGACCTGCGCGCGGATCTGTTGGATGCGATCGCCGAGATCATCGATGACCACAAGGAAAAAGGTGAATCCCTCGCTCATCGAAAGCGTTCGGTGAGCGAGGGCAGGACCGGAAACTCGGCGAACTCCTGCAAGGACATCACGGCGGTCTCCTCCCAGGGCAGACGGTGACGCCATCGGGAAGCCAGGCACACGTCCACGGCCTGTGCGACCTCCTGCCAGCGCTCGGGATCGGCGGGACCGGACAGGCGACGGCCGACGAGAGCGACACCAAAAGCGTCCAGGAAGGTTTGCACCTGTTCCTCCGTGGCCCGGACGACCCCGGCCGTGGGATCCGGGGACAGGGCACGGGCCCGTCGGTCCACAAGGTACAGCTCGGGCTTCAGATGTACGCTGCCGAACCCGAGGGACTTGCCCATACCGAGTTTATGAGCATGCTCGGGAGCGTCGGGGTCGCCGCCGTCCACCGGGTTTGCGAGCAGAAGAGCCCGCAGGAGAACACCCAGTTCTTCGTCGGTGAGGTTGGTGAAGGTCACCCGGGAGTGGAAGGTGAGTCCATCGCGGAGCGGCACGACGTCCCGTTCCACGCGCCGAGGCGGTGTGGGCCGGTCACCCAGGACGGACAACCCGAGTTCTTCTTGTGCTCGCCGGTCGTAGCGCACCGGCGAGCCCAGTTCGTCACGGTGACGGTGCAGGTAGATCTTGTAACCGCTCAGGTGTATGCGGCCCTCGTGCGACCAGGTGATGATGTCGGGCCGGTCTCCGACGGTGGTGTCGGGCCCCTGAAGCAGATAGTTGGCGAAGCAGCCGCGTTGTGGGGAGAGCAATCGGACCCGCAAGGGGCCGTCCGGCAGATCGGGGGCAGGGTCCCGGCTCAAGGCGTTGCCGAAGAAGACCCTTCCCTTGGAAGCGCTCGCCCTGCCGGTGAAGGTGTCGACGTCGCCGAACAGTGCGCGACACACGTCCATGGTGCGGCCGGCCCGCTCGGCACGGTCGGGGTCGCCGTGTTGGGGTCCCAGCACGTGTTCGGGGACAGCGCGGCGGATCGGGTTCTCGTCGCTGACGGCGATGCGGTAACCACCCGAACGGCCGAAGGAGACCACTTCGTCGGACACGTCGATGTCGTACCAGATCGGTTCCAGGCTGCGACGCGGTAACCCACCACCTCCGCCTCCCGCCACGGGTGGGCGTTGTGGATCGTGGCCGCCGGTCCCGAGTGTGTCGGGAAAGGCCGCACGTTGGTATCCGGTGACCTGTTCGGCGGACTCGAAGAGCTCCACCAGGGCGCCGGGGACGGGTAGACGTCTTGTGTGCAGGTCCCGTGGTCGTGGGAAGAGGTAGGCGTTGCGTCTTTCCCCTGCCGCTCCGGTGAGCACGACCAGGGCCGGAATGATCCTCGCGCACCCCGGAGCCTCGGCGTGTTCCCTCAGGTGGGCACGTGCCTGGTCCTCGGTGGGCGTCACCGCGACGACTCCGCGTCGACCGGGCAGATGAACGGCGTGCACCCATCTGTGCTGCAGACGGCCGTGCTGTGCGTGCTCGGTCGGAACATAGGTGGCGCCACGGGGCGGGTCCGGAAAGTCCTCGATCCCGAAGTTCCATCTGCTCAGGCTTTCCCGTAATACGTCGAAGGACACTTTGAGCGCCTGTCCCGGCTCTCCGGGCGGGGTGGGCGGGACCGCCACCACGTACCACCGGTCCTCGTCGGGTTCTCTGAACAAAAAACCCTGCCGGGTACGTAGACCGGCCCGGCGCTTGCGATACTGCCCGTGTCTGCGGGCCATGACGTGCCGGGCTCGGGTCGACAGGGAACTGTCGCCGCTGTCGGGATCAACGCGTGCGGGGGCCCGGAAGAACAGCATGGGGGTGTTGACCGGACCGGTCTCCCCACCGGTGAGCATACGCACGGTGTTGCGCACCAGGCCGCGCAGGGTGGAACCGGGTACTGCGGGCAGGAAGCGCTCACCGTCCCGAAACCGTAGGGAGCGACTCACTCTTCCGCGTTCTGGGGTCCGGCCCACGAAGGTGGGTGTGAGCGTGGTCATGGTCAGGTCGATCCAGCCCGTATGGGCACCGTCCACGGTGCGGTCGTGGCTACGTAGCAGCTCCTCGGTGTCGTGATCGCCGTGCAGGTCACGTGCGGGTACGGGGCTGTCGGCGAGACGGACCAGGCCGTAGGGGGCGGTGGCCGCGAAGTGCTTTCGGTGCGGGCCGGTCGGTTCCCAGACTTGTCGAGGCGTGATGTGGGCAGCGATGTGACGTGGGTCGGACATCAGTACTCCTCGATCCGGTCCCCGGTTCCGACGTCGAATTCCGGTCCGGTGGGTTTGATCCCGGTGCACATGCCGGTGAGTCGGTGGAAGGTCACCCCCACCGCTCCGGTCTCCGGATCGCTCGCCCAGTACTCACGGACGGTCAACCAGGTACCGGAACTTTCCAGAGCGGTACGTCCTTGGGGAGCGGGGCGGTGCCGACCGGTGAAATCCCTCCAGTCCACGGGGAGCGCCGCCCGGGTGCCGGAGAGCTCCTCGGTGATCGCGAAGGGTATTTCTCCGTCGAGGGTACGGCTGTTGCCGCTCCAGCCCTGAAGCAGGAACGAACGATCCCTGGGACGCAGCCACGAAGGCAGGTCCCCCGGGGCGTCGGCGCTGATCCACGCTGCTGTGCCTGCCTCACCGACCCGGATCTGGGCGTGCGGGGCGAAAACGAGCACCTCCAAGATGCGCCACCGGTCCGTGTGCGGGTCCAGGGGTGGGGCGGACAGGTCGGGAGCCGCCCGATCGGAGCGGCGCCAACGAGGGCCCGGGCAGGAACCGGTGATACGTCCGTCACCGAGTTCGGCCAACAGCCACTGTGGGGCCCCGGGGGCACCGGGCAACCCTTCCGTTCCGGTGTCCAACAGTCGGCAGCGGGTCCCGTGGAGAAAGACCTCGGCGAGCACCTCGTCGATCTGGTCGGTGGTGAGTTTGCGAACGGACAGCCCGGCGGGTGTCGGTGGTTCGTGGTTCACTCCTCCCCCTTGCCCCGATCCGCCGGTGCCAGGTGTGCCCGTAGGGCAGCAACCCAGGAGCGCACTGTCTCGGCGTCGCACCCGTGCGGATCGCTCAGGGCCTCGCTCAGGTCGACCGTGTGCGCAGGTTCGTCGTCCCCTGTGTGCGTGGTCAGCCGCGCACGGAGCGCGGTGAGCCGTCCTTGCCCACTGCCTGCATCCGCTCCGAGGGTGTCGAAGGCGACGGTGGCCAGGTCCCGCACCACGAGTGCGAGCAGCCCACGGATGGCGTCGTCGGGGTCGGTCACGTCCAGGATCACTTCAGCGGTGCCGCCGCAATGCAGGTCGGAGGTGAAAAGGTGGCCGTCCACGGCGTCGCCGAAGAGGGAATCCACGGTGAGGCGGGTGACGGTCAGGGGGGCGCCCCCGAAGATGACGGGAACATCGCGCAACCGCACCCGCGCGGGTGTTGGAGCGGTGGTGTCGATGTCACCTCCCCACCAGTGGGCGATCCACTCACGTTGTTCCTCGAGCCTTCCCCCGAGTTGTTCGCAGGCGTCCCGGGCGATACGGGAAGCCATGCGTTTGAACAGCGCATACAGTGCGGTGTCGCCGAGCACCGGTGTGTTCTCCACCGTGGGAACGTCCGGGTCGACGACCACGGGGCGGTGTCGATGTACGCGGTCGGCCCGATCGTGACGAGTGGTGCCGGGTGTTTCACCCACCATGAGCAGCCCGGGGGACAAACACTCGGAGTCGTTTCTCAGTGGCTCGGTCCGTTCGGCCACCGCAAGTCTCATCCGCAGTTCGGCGCGGCGACGCCGGTCGGAAGGGGTGGTGTGGGCGGCCAGGTGGGCCGCGTCGGCAGTGAGCCCGGCCGAGCGCAATTGTGTCGTCAGGGCCTCTGTCAAGGTCCGGGGGCCCTCGTCGAGCGCCGCGGCCCGCTCCCGCCAACGTTGTTCCCAGGTACGTGCGTGGTGGGCGAACCAGCCCTGTTCCTCGGTCAGGTCGTGGCGTGCGGCGGACCACCGGGTGGCACGCACCGCGCCATGACCGTGCGCGGTGTGGCTGCCCACGTGTGGTCCCGGGGCGTTTCCGTGCAGGCCCGTGACCGCGTGTACGAGCAGGAACAGCAGTTGGGTCTCTTCTGCGTGGTTCGGTATCCACAACCGCATATGGGCGGTGAAGAACGTACCGGCGGGAAGGACCTCCCACTGCCGGAAGCGGGCCGGTAGAGCGGTCCCCGAGGCCGGGTCGACCCGAATGCCCACCCGTGTGGTGATCGAGAAGTCCTCGGGGAGTTCGGCGAGTGCGTCGTCGACGTCAAGAGCACTGGTCCCCGGTTCTTCGGAGCTCTCGTCCGCTCCGAAGAGGAAACGCACACGTTCGGGGTCACCGCTGCGTGTTGTCAGTTCGTGTCGCAACAGACCGGTCAACGTGGAGGCGCGCAGGCGGGGAAGTCCGCTGCGCGGATCCCGGTCCGTACGCAGGTCGACGTCGCTCTCGGTCCTGTGTCGTGGGCCTGCTCGGGCGGCACCCACGTGGGTGTCGCCGAGCAGGCACAGGCGGACCGCGATCTCCCACACCACTCGGGCTCTGGCGCTCACGGCCCTGTCCCCTCGTCGAGGGACGTGGTACGCAGCGTCCGGGCCGCCTCGGCCAACCACGCCGAGACCAACAGCAGGCACAGGCGTTCGGCGGTACGTCGTTCCCAATCGCGTGCCTCCTCGGAAAGACCGTCGGGGTGTGCCGGGGGGCGTCCGTCGGACAGGGACAGGTCCACCACCGCGATCGCCTCGAGGTAGTCGGGGCCGGGACGATGCTCCTGCCACCAGTGGACCGGGCCCTGTACGGTGGGTCCCTCCAGCCACGTGCGTACCGTGATCGTCCTCGAGGGGTCGGGGAACACCAGTCGGGCCCGTTCCAGGGCACGTCGGGGACGTCCTCGCAGGGGTGTGCCCTCTTCCTCCACCTCGTCGGCCGGTACGTCACCGGACACGACCTTCCGCAGGGACTCCAGCGTCTCCAACGGTGTGCGGTGGGGTCGGATCATCACATCACGCAGTCGACCCAGCAGTCCGGGGGTGAGCGGGGCGAGCAACGGCGTGGAGCGGTCGACCAGGGCCAGTGCGTGGTCACGGACGGGCTGTGCTGCGGCGTTCCACAAGAGGGTGTCGTACAACTCCCGTACTTGCGGGTCGGCACGGTCCGCACCGAAAGTGTGCCCCACAGCGGGTCGGCCATCGGCGAGTGTGACCGTTCCCGGCTCGTGTCCGGCCGACGGGGTCACGATCGGGGCGAGAGGCTCAGAGCCCCCGGGGGGCGGTAGGAGCGTGAATTGACCGTACCCGTCGGTGACTCGTTCCCCCACGGGGTGGGCTTCCAGGTCCCGCACTTGCGCTGTGGTCAGAGCACGATCGGGCCGCAGCCGCACCACGGCCCCGGGGCGGGCCGCCCAACGCTGGGCCATCGGGCCTTGGTATCCACGGTGATAGGCCCCCACGAGTTCGGCCTCCACGTGCGCGGTCACCACCGCAACGTCCAGGTCCGGTAGACGCCTGTCGACCAGATCGAGCACGGAGGGAACCAGGGCCTGCGGGCGTTCCCCTCCGTCGGCCCCCACGATCAGGGCCGGGGAGAGCAGCAGAAGGTCGACCGGTTCTCCTGCGGGTACCGACCGGTCCGAGCCGACCCCGGAAATACGGTCCGGGGACAAAGGGTGTTCGGGGTCCACCGGTTCCACGCGTACACCACCGTGAGCTCGTGTACCGCCGCTTCCCAGGGTGAGTGTGCCCTCCGCCTCTGCGAGAACCTCCAGAAGCTGCTCGGCCAGTTCCCGAAGTTCTTCCTCGTTGTCCCCCAACAACTGCCACCGTGCCTCGAACACCTGGCCCGGATCCAGGGTCGTGGCGAAAAACGGCACCCCTCTGCCGTGCGTACCGGTGTGGGGCGGACCCAAGTACCGTTCTGTGGTCGTGCGTGGGACGACCCGTGAGGCGCGGTCGGGGGTGAGGGGCTCCCGGACCGCTTTGTAGGGCACCGTGGGGTCCGTGGGCCCGAACACGTCGACAATGGTGTCGGCGTGCTTGCCGGGTGTGTACAGGTGAGCAGGTGGTGGGAGCGCGACACCGACCTTCCGGTGCCCGCTGTCCGCACCCGGCTCCAGTCGCGGATGCGCCGGCGCGAAACGGAGCCGATCACCTCGGGCCACCCATGCGTGGAGTTGACGGTCACGCCCGGCCCGCAGGAGCGCAGCGGCGAGCATGCCCCGCTGGGCCCGCCCCGCAATGACATGATCGGACTCCACGTGCAACGGATCGAAGATCGTGCGCACGGCCAGGGTGTCGGTGAGCACATACCTGAGGGGAAGATAAGCGCTCACCGGGGAGTCTGGGTGCATCACCCGGAAACCTTTTCCCCATCTTCGTCTTGAGCCTGACCTGCTCCGTCCGGTGGGCCGGGTGGAGCAGCCAGACGCAGCGTCGTGGCGTGCGGATCATGGTCGTCGGGTACCGCCAGACGCAGATCCACGCGTCCTCGCCCGCGGGTCACTCGTAGGCCGATCCGGTCGGCGGCCAGGCAGGCCCGGGCCAGCAACCGCCAGTGTTCCTCCGTCGCAGGACCTGCCCAGGTGAGCTCGGCGACAAGGGTCAACCCCGCAAGAAGGACCCGGTGGGTGCGTAGGCTTTTCGGTCGGGACGCCCCGTCCGGGTCGACCTCGACGGACGACTCCGAAGTCGTGTAGGCATCGGTGACCGCACGACGCAAGGTCGAACGTACCGGCTCGGGTCGCCCCGCCAGGGCTCGAGCCACGGCCGTTCGTGCACTGTCACCGAGCACGGCGTGCCCCACACGGAGTATCCGGTCGGGTCCGTGTGCGCAGCTGCGACCGAACAACTCGTCGGAGGCGTCCGCCAGCCCAGGGTTCACGGCGACCGCTTCGTCGGCCGCTGTGCGCAACCGTGCGGCCAACCGGTGCCGGGGTAGGAAGGGAAGTCCGTGTTCATCGGTGACCACATCGGTGTCGGCGTCGGTGCCGTCCGCGCTTGCACCGACGAACAGTGCCGCCGAGGCCAGGTGGACCACGACGCGATCCGGTGTGGTCACGGTGGGACACCCCCTGCTGCTCGTACCACGGATGGGCCACCGGCCCCGGTCCGCCCCTGTGGTTGGGGCCGGTGGGGTTCAAGAGCCGCGGTCAGACCGGGGTCGAGGTACAGATCCATCACCTCGACAGCGTCGAGCAACCCACCGGGTGTCCAGTCCCGGGGCAGTTCGACGGGGTGCCCGATCACGCGTGCGCGGCGTAGGAGTTCGGGTTCGGGTGCACCACCCGACTCCAGAAGAGGTACGAAAGTGGAGAGGAGCCAGCTCCGTCGGTGGGCCTTCCCGCCCTTGAGGAGGCTGCCCGGTGCCTTCTCGGACAGGTGATCGTCCAGGAATCGGCGAAAGGCGCTCCCGGTCATCGGAAGCGACGTCCTTCGAGGGGTGGCGGCACGATCATGGTCCAGGCGGCGCAACACCCGTTCGACCCCGTCGTGACGCGTGGTCCAGGCGACGGCGTGATCATCCACCGTCGGGCAGATCTCGCGCAGACCGATCCGGTATTCCTTGGCGCGTCGACACATCGCCTCGCACATGTCGTACCCGAAGGAGAGCGGCGCCCCGAGGGGCTGGATCGCCACGCCCGCGCCGACGGTCGGCACGAACGTGGTGTGGCCGTGCCCCTTCGGTCCGCTCACGCGGCGGCCGGCGTACCTTCCTTCCCCGTGGGCGTCACCGAGCACCCGGTGCAGGGCCACCCGCGGATCGGTGGGATCGGCGACCTGCCGGGGATCGACGTCCAACCATTCCAGGGCGTAGCGGACCAGGCTCAGCGCCAGGCGGGCCTCACACACCACCGTCAGGTCGTCCCCGGCCACCACGACGGGCCGCACCGGGATCTGTACCGTGCCGCACCGTTCCTGGTGGAGCTCGATCGGTCCGGCTCCCATCCCGGGGATGACGGGGGTCCGTCCGGGATCGACGTGCACGGTGGCGGCCACGGCACGCACAAGGACCCTGGCCAGCCCCTCGAGGAGTCCGGCGATACGGGTGGACAGACGGCGTTGGGCCAAGGCACCCGAACCGGGCACTCGTGGGTCGGCGACGTGTTCCCGGTAGTCACCCAACAGCTCACCCAGCCCGTTGACGTCGATGTGCACCACCGCGACCCGGCTGAGGGCCCCGTGGTCGCGGCCGAGGCGGCCTGCCTCCATGGGCAGGGACAGTTCTGCGGCGCCGGTTGCCGTGCTCGCATCGACCAGCCACCCAAGACTGTGGTGCCGGTGTCGGCGCCGACCGATCCCCCGGGCGCGTGCCACACTTGCGGTCACCCGTTCGTGAACGTCGTCATGGCCGTCCTGGGTACGGCTGCTGTCGACCGACTCCGCGGGGCCACCACTGGCCGAACACACCGCGGTGATCCCGTACCCGGGGGTGGGGGTGTGCAGGGCCGACATGTGGCGACGGGCCCGGCGCAGGCGTTCGGGCAGCAGCGCGAGCGCACCGTCCACACCATCGGCCTCCGCGTCGGGAAACGCACCGTAGGGCACGTGCGCCACAACCGGGGTCAGCTCCCCCGCACGTTCACGCAATCGGCGTGTGTAGCGGGCGGTGAACTCCCGTGCTGTGTCACGGTCGGAGAAAACGGCCGTGAGAGCACCTCCCGCGTCGCGCAGAACCGTGCAGTCCTTCGGTACAAGATCGGCGATGCCGTGTTCGGCATCGGAGGTGTCGGTGATTTCGGCGACCAGGGCCGCCCGGCCCACGGCGTCCAGAATGCGGTGCCCGCTGTAGACGTAGCTCTGGATCCCACGCAGATCGACA
>DXDP01000231.1 GCA_019115445.1 Candidatus Nocardiopsis merdipullorum | reverse complement strand
CCTTCGAACGCAACCTGGAAATGTCCTACCCCAGCATCTACGACCAGCCGGGCGAGGTGCCCCTGGCCTTCCGGGATACGGTGCCACCGCGTGCCATCCCCAGCACGATCGTCATCGACCGTCAGGGCGATATCGCCGCACGGGTCGTGGGTGAGGTCACCTACCTCCAGCTGACCGACCTCGTCGAGCCTGTGCTCGTCGAGCCGACCGGAGAAGACTCCACGTGACGGCGACGACGTCCCGTGCCTAATAGCAATCACCGCGACGTGGCGACCGGCAACGGCGGGGCATGCGTTCCGGCGCACCACCGCAGTCGCGAAATCGGCGAGGGGCGGCCTGCAGGTCCTCCACGATCTTCGCCGCGATGACCTCAGGCGGGACCAGAGAGTCGGCGCCATCCAACACGGAGTCGCGTATCCACGTGATGTCGAGGTTGACCTTGTCACGGGCCAAGAGCTCTTCAAAGTTGAACACCTTGAATCGCTCGGTCTCACCCCGAGTCGCGCGCTCCTCTCCTGGCTTGTAACACGCAACGAAGTCGTCCAGCAGAACCCGGGTCAACGGGTTCTGCTTAAGGGTGAAGCGCCGCCCTGTGCGGAAGTCGTAGACCCACATTTTCTCAATCCACGGCTGGTTTGGCCGCGTTGGCTTCTTATCGAAGAACAGTACGTTCGCCTTCACACCACCCGCGTAGAAGATCCCCATGGGCAGGCGCAGCATCGTGTGCAGGTCGAACTGTTGGAGCAGTCTGCGGCGGATGGTCTTGCCTGCGCCGCCCTCGAAGAGCACGTTGTCTGGGACGACCACGGCGGCCCGGCCATGTATCTCCAACAGCGAAGCGATGTGCTGGAGGAAGTTGAACTGCTTGTTGGTGATGGTGACCCAGAAGTCCTGGCGAAGGAAAACGACATTCCCGCAGTTCACAGTGGCCGGGCTTAGCCTCGTGCCAACCGTGTGACGATCGTCAGCCCACCTGTGAGCAGCAGAGCAAGAACACCGTCGTTAGGCACTGTCACCGACAGACGGGGCAGAACACCTTCCTGGTATGAAGTTCAGGCGTCTTCAAAATCGACCGTTTCGAACGTCTGCCCTCCATCTGAGGAGACCAACAACGTTCCGTTGGCTGCCACCACAACCTGGTCGGCGTCGGCGTGGATCGCCTCAGGTTGTCCTCCGACCGTGCCCGATGCCTCCCAGCTCCGACCTGTGTCCTCGCTTCGGTGGACGGCTCCGCCAGCATCGATGCCGTAGACGATGTCGGATCCCCGAACCCAATCGACGAGCACCAGTGGCGGAGCTCCATCAACCTCTGCAAAGGAGCGCCCACCGTCCTCCGAACGCCGGAGTCCGTCCGGTGTTGTGGCCAAAACGGTCTCCGCGTCCTCGGAGACGGCCAGTCCGATGACGTTCAGCTCCGGAGCGAGGTCGTACCACTCCCGCCCGTCATCAGTCGCCCGTAGGACACCGTCGAATCCGATCACGGTGTCTTCGGTTGCCGCGAGCGCGTGGAAGTCGGACTCGCCGACTCGCGACAGGGGTTCCCACGTGCGTCCTCCATCGGTTGACTCGATGAGGCCGACCGGGTTGGGCATGTCCGTGTCGGGGCCGGGGTGGCCACTGGCCACCAGCCGGTCCTGGCCCGCGTCACTGAGCCCCATGAAATCCATCACCGGACCGACGGACTCGACTTCACCGTCTTCGCTGACATAGAAGATGCCCTGATGGGTGCCAAGGACCCAACCGTCCCCGTCCGGATTCGCGACAATGGCGTGCACGTGCTGTATTTCAGTGGGCCAGGCGGACTGCTGTTCGGAGATGGATGAGGAATCGGTGCCGTCGCTAGCAGTGGCGGCGCAAGCAGTGAGCATGGCAAGCGAGGGCAAGAGGACAAGAGAGCGAAAAACAGAGGCAGGTGTGATCGGCATGAACACTGATCTCCTTCGGGGTGCGGGGGATGGGCACAACGTGCGCGCCCATCCCCTTCTGCTGTTGGATGATCAGGCGGTGTAGGCGACCACGCCCATCATCCCGGACTCGCCGTGGTAGAGGTTGTGGCAGTGCGTCATCCACAGCCCAGGGTTGTCGGCGTCGAAGTCACAGGTCAGCGTCTGACCGGGCAAAACGATGAGCGTGTCCTTGCGCGGCCCATCCTCACCAATCTGCACATGGTGACCGTGCAGATGCATCGGATGCCACATGTCAGTGGTGTTGGTCAGGACGAGCCGTACCCGTTGGCCCTGGGTGACGGTGAAGGCTCCCGCGGTGGGGTTCTCGTGGTCGTAGACGCGCCCGTTCAGCCCCCAGTCGTAGTCGGCCATCGACCCGGTCAGTTCGATGTCGTGGACGACATCGGGTTTCGTACTGCTCAGGCGGGTACCTTCCTCGGCGGTCAGATCGGTGGCCACGAGGACCCGGCCCTCCAACTCCTCGGGACGCACGCCCGCGTCAGGCGCGGAACCCGATCCGGTACGTACGAGGGCGAATCCGGTGTCGTCCTTACCCTCGGCCAATGCCACCAACGGGAACACCCCATCATCCAGGGGGACCAGGACATCGTAGCGCTCACCCATGCCCAGCAGCAGTGCGTCGGCCTCGGTGTGCTCGACCGCGTAACCGTCGGTGTGGGTGATGGTCATCGTGTGCCCGCCCAGGGCGACCCGGTACGCGGTGTCGGCACCGGCGTTGATCAGCCGGATTCGCACCCGATCGCCCGGTGCGGCCTCAAAGGTGCGCGGATCGTTGGGTGGGCGTCCGCTGACCAGGTGCATCGGGTAGTAGACGTCCCCGGCGTCCCCGCCGAGCAGGTCGCTGGTAGCTCCCATCAGGGTCGATCCCATCCGCATGGGACCTTCCTCCTCTCCCATGCCGTGGCCACCGTGGTCCATTCCCGCGCGTAGCTCCTCCAGGACCTGATCCGGAGTGCTTTCGACGCCGTCCAGCCAGTCATCCAGGATGATGACCCACTCCTGGTCGTAGGACAGTCGCTCGCTGGGGTCCTCCACGATGATCGGTGCGTACAGGCCTCGGTCGAACTGGGTTCCCACGTGCGGATGGAACCAGTGGGTGCCGGCGTTGGCCGCGACGAACCGGTACTCGAAGCGCTCCCCGGGCGCGATCTGCTTCTGGGTCAGGTGGGGAACGCCGTCCATGTCGTTGCGTAGGGCCAGACCGTGCCAGTGCACGGTGGTGGGGTCGGGAAGGTTGTTGAGCAGGGTGGCAACCACGGTGTCT
>DXDP01000018.1 GCA_019115445.1 Candidatus Nocardiopsis merdipullorum | reverse complement strand
TCTGGTGAGCGAACCGCACTTTCGGTGGGTGGGTCCAACCAGTCGAGGAGGAGTGCCCTTCGGTCGGCGAAGGTGGGTGCGTCGGGGACGCCGCGGTCACGGAGTTGGGCGGTGAGGGCGTCGCCGCCCTCGTCCCGTAAGAGGGTGACCAGGCCTTCGGCGATGCGGCGGTAGTCGGGTTCGGGGGTGTCCAGGAAGGGGGTGGTGCGCTGTTCGTGGTCGGGTGGCCCGAAGGTCAGGTGGGGTGTTTCGACCTCGAGTGAGGGTTCGTAGGTGGAAAAGGACCAGGACCATCCGGCGGCGGGGATGGCCCGGGGTGGGGTGAGCACGTCGTGCAGGGTGCGGTACATGCCCCAGAGGAAGCGGAGTTGGACGGCTTGCCACAGGTCGGCGTTTTCGGGGGCAAGGGTGATGCGCAAGGGGCGGTCGGGGCGGTACAGGGCGGCTGCCACGGCCCCTGGGAGCAGGGCTTCTCCCTCGACGGTGGTCTCTGCGGCGCGGCGATCGCGCATGCGTACGGCCCCGGGTGCGGCGGTGAGCTCTTCGAGGTCGGGGATGTCCAGGGTGGGCATGGTGGCCCAGCCCGGTCGTGGTGATCTGTGTGCGGCTGGTCTGGTGTTGGGGTTTTCGTGCAGGGCGATGATGCGTGGCAGGGTGAACCCGTGGGCGGGGCCGACCAGGGCCCAGGCGTGGGCCTTGTGCACGTGGCCGGGTCGGCGGTAGACCAGGGCGGCCTGACCGTCGGGGTAGGTGCGTGACCAGAGGGTCTCGGGCAGGTCGGCGGGGTCGAGGTCGGGCATGGCGGCCCGGTGGTCGACGGTGAGTGTGGGGGTGAGGCGGTCGCTCCAGGAGCGCAGGGCAGGCTGGTCGCTGTCGGTGAGGGAGGAAGCGGCGGGGCCGGGGCCGATCCGTCCGAGCAGGGTGGGTTCTGCCCAAGTGAAGTGGATCTGGTGGTAGGTGTTGTCCGGCAACTCGCCCCCTTGGTGCGTTGTGCGGTGGGACGCGGCCCGCGGTGGGTCCGGCCCTGGGTGTGCACTCGCCGAGGGTCTGTCGGTCAGGCACACACCTTAGGGAAGGTATCCGGTTCGACACGGCAAAAACCGCACTTCACGCATATGTGCCCTTATGCGTGTTTTGCGGCTTTTGCTCTGCCGGCAAGAGGTGGCACCGGGTCGTGTCGAGTGCGGAACACACCTTCTGTCCCTGCCGCCCTCGTGGTCGAAGGAGGTTCAGCCGCGCTCACCACGGATGGCGCCTACCACGGCGTCGGTGAGGTCGTCGATGATCTCGGCCTCGTCGACCTCGGGGTGTTCCAGCCACCACTCCCCCGCCGCCTGAACCATGCCCACCACGGCGTGTGCGGTGATGTGCGAACGCGCCTGGGAGGTGAAGTCGCGCTCGGTGATCAACTGTTCGGCCAATTCGTCCCCGAGTCGGCGCACCATCATGCCGACGTCACTACGGGTACGGGAATCCTCGGAGGTGGCCCGATCCATGAGGAACCGGTACAGGTTGAGGTTTTGGGAGATCATCGACAGGTAGGTGCCGACAGTGGCACGGGCACGCACCTCGAACTCGCTCTCCTGGTGCAGTTCGGCGCGTATGCGTTCGATGAGGGGGTCCACGTGGCGCTCGGCCAGGGCCCGGTACAAGCCGCTCTTGGCACCGAAGTGCCGGTACAGGATCGGTTTGCTGATCCCGGCCTCGGCGGCGATCGCGAGCATGGAAGCATCGGGGCCGTCGCGTTGGATCACGCGATCGGCGGCGTCCAGGATGGCGCGGCGGCGCTTTGGGTCACGTCCACGACCGGTTCTACGCACAGTCGGTGTTCGGTGCACGGAAGAGTCGTCGTTGTCGGTCGATACGCTGCTCTGTCGTATGTTTTCGAGGGCCACAAGGGATCACCGTAGCGTCTCAGGCCCGAAGTGCGATCCACGTCGCCCTGGCCCAGGCCAGCGGACGTCCGGTTCCGTCGTACAGTGCGCTGCCGGTGAGGACCTTGCGTCCGTCCACGGCGTGCAGGTGTCCGGTGACGATGTGGGTGCTGCCGATGCGGGGAGCGTCGGCCACGCGTGCGGTCATCCGCCCCAGGACGATGGGACGGCCGTTGATGTCGCTGGACCAGCCGCCGGGACAGTCGAGGGCGGCCCAGATCTGGAGCAGGTCGGTGTGCCCGGTACCGTCGTCGAGGACCGGGTGGGGTGTCCAGGTGCAGGCCACGGTGGTTCCACCCCCGTCGGGGTTCTGCTCGGTGTGGACGGTTCCGGGAAACAGGCGCAGGCCGTCGCCTTCCTCGCGGGTCGGTCCGCAGCTGTAGCAGTGCGCGAACGGGTGCTCGGTGTGGCCCGGGTAGCGCGCTTCGGCGCCTTGGGCCTCGGACACGGTGACCGGTGCGCCGGGCACGGAATCTTCGACACCGGCCATGTCGGCGGTCTCGGCCTCGGCCACCGTGCGTGCCTTTTCCTTTGCGTCCGGGTCGGTCAACAGGAGCCCGTCGTTGTCGGGGTTTTGTGTCAGATGCAGTGCGCGCTCCAGCGGCACCGGGTTGCGCAGGGTGACTCGAACGGCGGGACCACCCACATCGGACAGACGTGCGGCGAGCACGCCCGCGCTGTAGCCTCCGTTCCCGATGCCGTCGGGTCCGTTGTAGGCGGCCGGGATCGTCACTGTGGAGGGGTTCGTTTCCTGTGTGATGTGGTCCATGTGCCCCAGGATAGGGGTGGCAGGGTCGGGTCTTTCCGTCGGCCCCGACAGCCTGCCCCGACAGGATGGTGAGGGTTGTGTCCGGTCCTCAACCGGGCAGCCAGTCGACGTTGCCGATGAGGTGCACCGCACCGACGAAGACCACGATGTCGATGACGGTGTGTGCCAGGACCAGCGGCATGGTTCTGCCGTGGCGCAGGTAGAACCAGCCGAAGACCACACCCATGACGAGGTTGCCGAAGAACATGCCCACGCCCTGGTAGGCGTGGTAGAAGGCGCGCAGCACCGCACTGGCCGCCACCGCCTTCCACGGTGCCCAGCCCAGTTGGGCAAGGCGGTGCAGCAAGTAGCCGATGACGATGACCTCTTCGAGGACGCCGTTCTTGACCGCCTGCAGCACCAGGATCGGCATGTCCCACCAGTAACCCTCCAGGGTGCTGGGGGTGACGGTGACGGTCAGTCCCAGCCGCCAGGAAAGTACGTATACCACGAGCCCTCCCGCACCGATGAGGGTCGCCAACCCAAGGCCGGTACCGAGGTCGGTTCCGGGTCGGCGCACGTCGAAGCCGATGGTGCGCGCGGATTCACCGCTGCGATGCAGGAGGTGGATCACCAGGAGGACGGGGGCCAGGGCAAAGATCACCGCGTACAGCTGAAGGGACAGATCCAGCCAGGGGCGGCCCTCCGCCCGTGAGCGGATGAGTGCGGTGCTCTGTTCGGAAAGGGATTCCGGTGCGGTGAGCACACCGATGAAGGAGATGGTCGCAGAGACGGCGGCCGCACCCAGCGACAGGGCCAACACGCACAGAACCTCCCAACGCAGCAGGCGCGGGGAGGGCAGTGCGGTGGAAACTGCGGAAGGGTCACGGGGTGCGGGGGCCGTCTTGTGGGTCTTGTCGGTCACCCCATCGAATTTATGTGCTGCGCGGGGCCGCACGGCAAGGGACCGGCGGGGCCGGGTCGGTGTCGGTTACGCCGACCCGACCTTCCGCCGGTTGTGCTGACTCTTCACAGGCGTCTGTCGGTGTCGTCGTGTTCGGGGGCTGGGGGCGGGGTCAGTCCTCGGCCCCTTCCTCGGGCTCTTCCTCCAGCCCGTCCTCTTCCATCCCGGGGTCGGCCGGGTCCTCCACACCCGGATCGTCGACTGCGGTGTCGTCGCAGGCCGCGGCACCGAAAACGGCCACGGCCGCGATCGCACCACCGGCCAGGACACGGCGCATGGTGGTGAGGGTCTCCTTGCTGATGTCCTCGAGCTTCACTGTGACTCCATGCGGTCAGGGATGTGTGCCGTGGGTCGGCCCGGAAAAACCGTTCGGGCCGTCTTGTGGTGGCAGACCCGATGAGGCGGCACGAACCGGACGTTATTGTTCTGTGAC
>DXDP01000230.1 GCA_019115445.1 Candidatus Nocardiopsis merdipullorum | reverse complement strand
GGCGAGGAACTCGGCGGCCTTCACGCCACCGTCACCCTCGTCCTTGATGATCGTGCCCGCGGCACGCGGTGGTGCGGCGGCGAAGTCGACGGTCTCGGTCGTGGCGTTGGCCAGACCGACCTTGTCGGCGTCGATGCCGGCGTCGGCGATCGACTTCTTGTCGACCGGCTTCTTCTTCGCCTGCATGATCAGCTTGAAGGACGGGTAGCGCGGCTCGTTGATCTTCTCGACCACCGAGACGACCGCCGGCAACTGCGCCTCGACGACGTCGTGTCCGTAGTCGGTCTGACGCTGGATCTTGATCGCGCTGCCGTCCACGTCGACCTTGCCCGCGAGCGTGAGCTGCGGCACACCGAGGTACTCGGCGAGCGCGGCGCCCAGGACACCGGTACGTGCGTCGGTGGACTCCGAGCCGAGGACGACGATGTCGTACTCGATGGTGCCCAGGGCCTGCGCGATGGCGTAGGCGCTCTGGAGGGCGTCCGAGCCGTGGAGCGCGTCGTCGTTGACGAAGACGGCCTTGTCCGCACCCATGGAGAGGGCCTTGCGGATGGACTCGGTGGCCTTGTCGGGCCCCATCGTCAGGATGGTGACCTCACCGCCGTGTTTCTCCTTGAGGAGCAGCGCCTCCTCGATGGCGTACTCGTCGAGCTCGTTGATGACGCCGTCGGACGCTTCTCGGTCGAGCGTCTTGTCCTCGGCGTTGAGCTTCCGTTCGGTCGCCGTGTCCGGGACCTGCTTGACCAAAACGACAATATTCATGGCCGGTGGCCGACCTCCCTGCACTCCCATGATCCGCCATACGGCGGAGCGGACGCTAACGCGCCCCGTACTGCCAACAATGTCGAATGCTGTTCGAACACTCGACGGCGGGTCCGGTGTTTCGCGTCAACTGCCGCCCCGCGGTATGCACTACCTCAAATGTTACTGGCTGGTAGCTTGAAGGCCAAGCCGTAACTCCAGGTTTTACTTAGGTAAGCCTGACCAGGCCGTCACCGCACGATGCCGATGGGCCACCGACCCACGGCCGAAAGCCCCCATCGCGCCCACCATAGTGACCCGGACGACCCGTCCGACCCCCAGGGCCGAGCACGAACAGGAAGGGCGCCCGAGCCCACGCCTCACAACGCCCTTGCGGTGACCACCGATCAGGAGAACCAGTCCGACGGGCCACCCAGGGGCGCCCAATCCGGCGCTGCCCCACCCAGGCCGATGGACAGGATCAACATCGCCAACAGGCAAAGCGCCACGACCACACCGATGTACAGGTACAGGTTGCGGAACTTGACCCGCTCCACGAGCCAGGTCGCCTGCTGGCGCGCTTCACGGCCACTGGGCATGATGTAACCCAACAGCACCATGACGAAGATCGCGAAACCGCCCGTGTGATTTGCCCCATGGCCACCGGTATCGGCGATCAGGGCGGCATAGACCATACCGACGAGGATGCCCCCGAGAAGGTAGATCGCACCGAATCCGAGGGTACGCACCAACATTCGCCCCATGGCCCACGGGAAGCTCAGCACCACCATCATCGTGTCGGAGTTGCTGGGCCCACGCCGTTGCAACCGGCGGGCGTGCTCTGCCTTGACCACGTCCAACGCGGACAGACCCGCGATCACCACGATGCCGAGCGCCAGGCCGAACCACGGAAACCACAGCGCCACACCGGCCAGGGCGAACATGATCGGGATGAGCACCAGCGGATGCATCCGCCAGTACTCCTCGTAGTGGTCCTCGTAGTATTCGTCGTATTCGTCGGGCTCGGAACCGTTGCCGCGGAAGTAGTCACCGAGGCGATCACTGCCACCACGCCGGAACCTGCCCAGCAAACCACCGCGTGCTTCCTCGTAGTCGCCCTCCTCCATCTCCTGGGTGTGGTACGAGCGACCACGGTCGACGGGGGTGAGGATGTCGCGGAACTCGTCGGGCCGCAGCGTGGAGTTGAAGAACTGCGTCTGCGGGGCCTGGTTCTCGGGCTCGGCGACGTGGCTCTGTCCCTGCTCCGCCTCCTGCGGGTTCAGCATCATCGTGCCCGGCGGGTCCTCGTTGTGGTCGGACCTGTCCCCGGGGTCGATGCGCAGGGTTCCCTGCGGGTCCTGCGGTGGACCACCCTGTTCTCCCGGGGTGATCCGATCGGTGCTTCGAAGTTCGGCCAGGTCGTCGGTGGCCTCGTCGTCATCGAGCCCACCGGAACGGGCCTCGGCCAGGTCGTCGGTGGCCTCGTCGTCGCCCCAACCACCCGAGGAGGCCCGATGTGTGCTCTGAGCCCCCGAAGGAGCCGACCACGCGCTCGTGGTCGGGTTCGGGCCACTGGTGGTGTGCGGCGGTCCCCAACCCTCGCTCGCACCGAACTGGTTGGCCAGGTAGGCACCGGCCGCACCACCCGCGGCAGCCGCACCTCCCGCAGCCGCACCTCCCGCGGCCGCATCCCCCGGGGCGGGCCCACCGTGGCCTGCTACGGAGGGCATCGGACCTTGCACCGTGTGCCGGCCGGTCATACCGGTGGAAGGCCCACCCTGGTCCTCGGCCCAGGGCAGGTCGAGGTTGAGCCGGCTCGTCTCGGCGACCAGCTCTGCGGCGGTCGGACGAGAAGCCATGTCACGGGACACCGCACGGTTCACGATCGGGCGCAGCGACTCGTGCATCCCGTCCATGTCGATCTCACCGTTGAGGATCCGAAAGAAGATCACCTCGAAGGAACCCGACCCGTAGGGGGGTCGGCCCGTCGAGGCGAAGGCCACCGTGCCACCCCAGGCGTGCACGTCGGTGGCCGAGCCCAGATCGGTTCCCTCGATGACCTCCGGTGACAGGTAACTGGGCGTGCCCACGAAGGTGCCGGTCTGGGTCAGCTTGGCCCCGTCCACCGCGTGCGCGATACCGAAGTCGATGACGATCGGCTCACCGTTGGAGATGATCACGTTGCCCGGCTTGAGGTCCCGGTGGATCACCTCGACCTCGTGGATGTCCTTGATCGCCCGAGCCAGGCCGGTGACGAACCGGGTCAGCGCACGACCACGCAGCGGACCGTGGTCGGTCACGGTTGCGTCCAGGGTCGGCCCCGGGATGTACTCGGTGACCACCCACGGAAGTTCGGCCCGGGTGTCGGCGTCGATCACCTCGGCCACGTTCGGACTCTGCACGCGGCGCATGGTCTCGACCTCGCGCGCGAGTCGGGCACGGGCGATGTTGTCCCCCGCCACCTCGGGTTTGAGGACCTTCACCGCGACGAACTGATTGGTCCGGGGGTCCTCGGCCTGGTACACCACGCCCATACCGCCCTGCCCGATGCGGCGACGGATGGCGTAGTGGCCGATGCGCTCCGGCAGCTCCTCACCCGTGGGGAAACCTGCCGACATTGCCATCGAGAACTCATCCCCTCAAAAGACCGCATACCGCCACGTCCAGCTTATCGGCCGGGGGATGGGTCAACATTGGCTTCGTGGACCTTCGAGGCCCGTGTGATCTGTGTTCGGCGCCGTCGTGGGGTTGGGGTCCGGGCGACGCGTCCGTCCTCTGACGACCACCACGAGTATGACGGAAAAATTCCCGTCATGGTTCCTTCGATACCGCTTCGATCACACAGAAAACGGCCGGTTGCGGACACGTCGGGGCGGGGAGGCCCACCGTGGTGAGCCGAGTTCCCCGCCCCGACGTGGATTTTCCCGATTCACACGCGGGTCAGTGGCCTCCGAAGACCGCCTGGCCCGGCCCCTCCTCGATGAAACTGCGCATCCCGACCTTCTGGTCCTGGGTGGCGAACAGGGAGGCGAACTGTGCCCGCTCGATCTCCAGAGCGGTGTCCAGGTCGGTCTCCAGCCCTCGGTCCACGGACTCCTTGGCCGCGGCCAAGGCCACTGTGGGCCCCTTGGCCAGTGCCGCGACCTTGGCCACGGCGGCCGAGTAGACCTCCTCGTCGGCCACGACCTCGTCGACCAGACCGATCTGGTGGGCCTCGTCCGCCTTCACACGACGCCCGGTGAAGATCATGTCCTTGGCCCGGGCCGGGCCGATCAGGCGGGGCAGGCGCTGTGTACCGCCCGCACCGGGGATCACGCCGAGTTGGATCTCGGGCACACCAAGACCTGCCCCGGCCCCGGCGACCCGGAAGTCGGCCGCCAACGCCAGCTCCAGACCACCACCGAGGGCATAACCCGTGATCGCCGCCACGACCGGCTTGGGTATGCGTGCCACGGCCGTGATCGCATCCTGCAGGTCGCGTGCGTACTCACGCATCTCCACAGCGGTGCGATCGACCATCTCCTTGATGTCGGCGCCCGCCACGAACACCTTCTCCCCGCCGTAGAGGACTACGGCACGCACAGAGGCGTCCTCGGTGACCTGCCGAACCGCGGCGGCGATCTCTGCCGTCACCGCTGCGTTGAGCGCGTTCACCTTGGGCCGGTCCAGCCGGATCACGGCCACCGCCGGGTGGTCGGGGTCGGCCTCCACTCGTACGAACTCAGCCACGGTCCCCCCTCTTTCTCGTTCGACGTCCTTGGCAAGTGTGTGTCGAACCTATCTTCGGACAGGGCGGGAGGCGGACCCGGACCTGATCGAGGCACCCGCACAGGGCTCGACGGAAACGCGGTCCACGCATCCGGGGGTGGGCCCGCAGGGGTCGACGCCCTCTCGCTGCCCGGCCCGGTGTCAGGGATCGGAATCGTCGTCGTCCTCGCCGTCCTCGTCGTTGTTCGGTTTCGCACCCGGGTTGCCGAACTGCTTCGGTGAGGAGGCGAAGCGGTCCTTCGGGGTCACCTCGATCGCGGATCTCATGGTCTCCTGCCAGATCGGGCCGGGCAGGGTGCTCCCGTAGACGATTCCGTAGTGTCGGCCCCCGATGGTCACGTTCTGGAGTGGATACTGCTCCCCACCGCGTGCGTCACCGACGACCACGGCCGAGGACAGATGCGGCGTGTAGCCGACGAACCAGGCGTATGCGGCGCTGTCCGTGGTGCCGGTCTTGCCCGCCACCGGACCTCCCGGGCTCAGCCCGTTGGCGGTACCCCCCTCGAAGGTCTGCTGCAGCAGGTGGTTGACACCGTCGGCGACCTCGGTGTCGACCGCGTCCTCGTCACAGTCGCTTCCGACCTCGATCTCTTCGGTGTCCTCGTGATCGGGGGGTCCGGTGAGGATCGCGGCGATCGGGTTCGGTTCGCAGCGGGTCCCACGAGAGGCGAAGACGGCGTAGGAGTTGGCCACGGTCAGAGGCGACACCTCCTGGTCACCGAGGACGAAGGAACTCCACACGCCCAGGTCTTCACCGTCGGACCGGTGGATGCCCGTGTTCTCGGCCATCTGGACGGTCTCGCACAGGCCGACCCGGCGCTGCAGCTGGGCGAAGTAGGTGTTCACCGAGCCCTTGGTGGCACTGATCATGTTGTGGGTGCCTTCGTCGCTCTCTCCGGCGTTGCGCACGCTCCAGGGGGACATCGTCCCGCCTTCGCAGTTGCTCATCCCGCTGACCGACATCTCCTTGGGCGCGTCGAAGGAAGTGCCGTAACCACTTCCGGACTCCAGTGCGGCGGCCAGCGCGTAGACCTTGAAGGTCGATCCGGCCTGAAAACCGGTCGATCCCCCGTCGTCCTGGTCCACGGACATGTTGATCGAGGTGGTGCCTGCTTCCTCGTCGTCGAAGCCGTATCGCAGGTTCTGGGCCAGGGCCCGTACGCGGCCGTTGCCGGGGGCCACGATCGCCTGAGCGGCGAACTTCGTGCTCTCTTCCGGTGGTACGTGCTTGTCGACGGCCTTTTGCG
>DXDP01000229.1 GCA_019115445.1 Candidatus Nocardiopsis merdipullorum | reverse complement strand
GAGGCCAGCTGTGGGGGAACGTGTCCTGTGAAGGACGGCAGGACCGCACGCATACCGAAATCTCGTTGCCGTTCCAGGATTTGCCGGCCGAGACGCAGATGGGCGTCGATCCAGTGTGTCGAGAGCGGGCCCGCGAAACTGTCCAGGTTGCCCATGTACTGCCAGGGCAGGTAGCCGGGGCCGCCGAGGAATTCGCGCACGTCGTGGTCGCTCATCCCCAACCTGGTGTAGGCATCGCGCAGCACGGCCTCGTGCCCGACGAGGGAGAGCGGGGTGGTGACACCGTGCAGGGCCATCCAGTCGATTTCTCGTTCCCACTCTTGCCAGTCCCAGTACGTGCTGGTGTAGCCGTAGGTGCAGAAGTTGAGGTGGTAGGTCTGTTCGATCTCGGCGGTGCGGTGGGTGAGCGGGACGTCGACGAACTCCCAGACCGACAGAGGTAGGGGAGTGTCCCAACCGACCGCGACCGAGCAGACCTGACGTAGGTAGGTGTGCAGCCCCACGGAGGCGGCCACACCGTCGGTCGCCTCGATGGTCAGCGTTCCTTCCGCAGCCCGGTACGTGAAGGAACGCTTCTGGGCGGTCAGTTCCCGGAGCACGAGCGGAGGGTGTCGGTCGCCGAGGATTCTCCGAGCGAGCCCGGCCACGGTGGGGCCCCAGACGGGCTCTTCCTTGTCCTTGCGCATCTTTTCCCTCCGAGGTGTTGCCTACGCCATAGTTAGTTCCGTACGGTACATAACTAATCCATTCATGGGCAAGACCAGCAAGGACGGGCAACAGACGTGAGTACACCGGTCGCTTCGAACACCCGATACATGCGCAAGGTCAATGCGGCCGCGGTCCTCACCGAGCTGCGGCGCGCCAAGGGCAAGGGCGTGAGTGTGCCCGAACTGGCGCATGCCACCGGGCTGTCCCGCCAAGCGGTCACCCGTGCACTGTCCGGACTGGAAAAGGACGGATTGGTCGAACTCCTTGCCCCACAACGACCGGTCAACCGTTCGGGCCGCCCACCCCAGCCGGTGCGTTTTCGCGCCGAGGCAGGACACGTACTCGGCGTCTCGATCACCCCGGACGAGTTACACGTGGCGGTGGCCGACCTCAACGGCACGGTCGTGGCCGACAGGACCACATCGGCTGTCCACCTCGACAGCGCACACGTGACCGAACTCCTGACCGACACCGTCGTCAGGACACTGAGTTCGGCCGGGCTGGCCCCCGAGCACATCTGGCACGCCTCTCTCGGAACACCCGGGATCGTGAGTCAGGACACCCGGGAGGTCCGCTTCACCCCGAGCATGCCGCACATCACCGGGAACGTGCTCCTGCACACACTGCAAAAACACCTGTCCTGCCCGATCCACCTCGACAACGACGTCAAGCTCGCAACCGAGGGGGAACGTCGGCGCGAAGGCCACGACCGTCACAAGGGCCCGATGGTGTTCGTCCAGTGGGGAGAACGAGTGGGTGCGGGCATCGTGGTCTTCGACCGGCTCTACCGGGGCGCCTCCAACGACGCCGGTGATCTCGGTTTCCTCGATCTGTGCGTGGAGGAGACAGGAGGGGAGAGCCAGGACCCCGACCTCGAAGGACTCGGAAGTTTCGAGGCGTGGGTGAGCTCGATCAGGCTCATCGACCTGACTCGGAAATCCGCCCTGCGTACGGAAGACCACACCCTGACACAGGCCTTGGAAAACGCCGACGAGGCGGTGGAGGTCGTGGCCGAAGCTCTCCGTGCCGGCAACCCCGCCGCCACCGAGGCGCTCGAGGAGATCACCCGACGCTTCGCCCGAGGGCTCGGCGCCGTCCGTGCCCTGTTGGACCCCGAGGTCGTCGTCATCGGAGGGCCGATGGCCACGCTCGGAGAACCACTTCTCAAGGCACTGACCGGCCACCTGGAACACCGACGCCTCAACCCACCACGCCTGGAACTTTCCACCCGGGAAGGTGACGGAGTCGTCCAAGGGGCCTTGCACCACTCGCTCGCCGAGGTCGAACGCGACGTGCTGGCATCACCACCGACGGCGAGGTTTT
The DNA here is from genome assembly GCA_019115445.1 of Candidatus Nocardiopsis merdipullorum. Lineage (GTDB taxonomy): Bacteria > Actinomycetota > Actinomycetes > Streptosporangiales > Streptosporangiaceae > Nocardiopsis > Nocardiopsis merdipullorum. Next base: position 533 of record DXDP01000229.1, on the reverse strand, counting down.
TCTCATGACCCGAATACTCATCGGCCGGCGGACACCACACAGTAGGGAGAAGGACATGACCACCGGAAGAGGTCGTCGGTCTTCGATCGCCACCGTCGCGGGCACGGCGATGGCCATTGTCCTCAGCTCGTGTGCGGTGCTGTCCACGAGTGTGCGCGAGGACGACACCCCCGACACGGTTTCGACCACCATCACCGATGAACCGGTCACCCTCCGGCTCGCCTTCACCGATGATCCGCCGACCCAAGCGCTGGTGGACGGGTTCACCGAGAAGTACCCCAACGTCACCGTGGAAACGCAACAGACGCAGTTCACCGACTACATCAAGACCGTCAAACTCTCGATGTCCTCCGAGGATCCGCCCGACATCGCCCAGTACAACCCGGGCGCCATGGAATCGCTGGTCCCGGCCGGGCTCATCCTCGACCTGGACCGACACAGCGACGCATACGGGTGGGAGGACACCTTCCCCGCATCCTCCCTGGAGGCCCTGCGCACCGACGAGGAAGCCACCGAGTACGGCAGCGGCAGTC
>DXDP01000228.1 GCA_019115445.1 Candidatus Nocardiopsis merdipullorum | reverse complement strand
GTCGGAACACTGTCCTGGGACATCAGCGAGGCCTCCCAACAAGATCTGGACTCCTGGCAGAACCTCGCCGAGCTGCTCACCGGTACCGGTCTCGCCCTCGGTTTCTTCGCCGATGCGGTGGATGACCATCGCGAGGCGCGTGAAGGATGCGAGAGCCGCTGGGAGGAGCACAAGATCTTCGCCCAAGCCCGTATCGATGATGACGAAGGCGGGTTGAACTTCAACGGTATGAGGCAGGAAGATGCGGAGATCGAGCACCTGATCACCATCCGGTCGACCCTGTTGAGAGAGCACGAGGAAGCTCGTGATCTCTTCGACGAGGCGACCGATGAGGTCGAAGGGGTTCTCGTCAACGGTCCGAATCAGGATGTGTGGGAACGGGCCTTTCAGGAGGGATTGCTCTCCGGGCGGGACATTCATGTCCTCGGTGGTGATGCACCCCCCGAGATCGAGTTCGCCCCGGAGGACGACTGGAGCACGGAGGAAGTCACCGCCTGGTGGCACGGCCTGGCGCCGAATCAGCAGGACTGGGCCATGGAGGAATTCAGCGACGATCTGCGAAACCTTGATGGTGTTCCCGTCGCTGTGCGTGACGAACTGAACCGGGATTACCTCGAAATTCAGATCGAGAACCTCTCCACCCCCGGCATTCCGCCCAATCCTTACCTACTGGCGCAGATGCGGGAGGTCGAGGACGCACTCGAAGGTGATGACAAGTTCCTCATCTTCTATGACCCTTGGGCGACGGGTGGAGGGCAGGCAGCCATTTCCACGGGTGACCCCGACTTGGCGGACAACGTCTCGACCATGGTCCCGGGAATGTTCAACCACATGGGGACGATCGCGAGCCCCATGGAGCGTTCGGAAGAGTTCTATGAACAGATGAACGAGAACGACCCGGACTCGGACCACGCCTCCATCGTCTGGATGGGTTACAACACACCTCCCGACGGCGAGTGGGACCCACAAGGCCCGGCCGAAGACCTCGTGGCGTTCCAGGAAGGCCTGCGCTCGACCCACCAGGGAGACTCACCTTCGCACAACACCGTCCTCGGACACAGTTTCGGAGCCTATGTAGCCGGCGCGGCGGACAATCCCGATATCGGTGGCGGTCTGGGTGCGGACAGCCTGGTGCTCATCGGGGGTCCGGGGTCCAGCGTCGACCACGTGACCGAATTCTCCACGGACGTGGATGATGTGCACGTCATTGTCGGGGACGACGATTTGATCAATCCTCTGAGGGACGTGGGCGAGATGTTCGACGTTGGAGGAGGTTTCGGTAGGCCTATGCACCACGACAGATTCTATCTGGATCCCGAGGACCGGGAAACATTTCTTGGTAATCGCCTCAATCCCTGGGAAGACACAGATCATAGCGACTATTTCGTGGACGAGGAAACCCTTGACTACCTGGGTGACGTCTTGACAGGAGAGAGACCGGAATGAGTGAGAACACTGGCCTCTCTCCTTTTTTTGTGTGGTTCAGGCGGGCTTTTTGGGTGGATGATCGTCCCAGGCCTGAGCCGGGCAAGGTGCGGGTTTTTCTTGATCGGTATTTGTGGCTGTTTTTTCTCTTGGCCCTCTTGCTTGGGTTTGGTTGTGGGTTGGTTGCGGAGTTCTATATTTTTCAATGGGATTCCCATCCTGCGGTTTCTTTTTGGCTGTTTTTGATGCCTTCTGTGTTGTTGGGGTGGGTGGCTCTGCGTCCTGGTAGGGGGGCTTTGGTTGGTTTGGTGGCGTTGTTGGCGGTGACGTTGGGTCATTTTGTGGGGGCGCAGTTCACTGAGTATGATCAGAATAATTTGGAGTATCGGGGGTGGGTGTTTATTGCGGTTGTCGTGGGGTCTTTTTTGGGTTTTTTGGGGCACAAGATTCGTTCTTCTCGGATGATTACTCGGGCTCTTGCTGCGTCTACCCCGGCCACCCTGCTCTGCATCCCCATATACGCCTGGTATACGAATGTCGCCTACTTTGCTGATTATTTCGACCCCCGAATGGCGGCCGTCGATGTGGGGTCGGCTCTCTTATTGCTCCTGCTATGCCGGGGGGTCGTTGCTCGTGCCGTCGCAATCTTGTGCATCCCTGTGCTCTTCTACCCTCTTGGTTTGAGTCTTGTTATCACCTCCCCCCTCCTTTGGTACTCCGGCGGTGGGATCTGAAGACCTTTTCCGGGACGGGTGCTCCCGCAACGCCATCGACGTGTTCACGGTGCTGCCTCTGACAGCGGTCCCGGGGTCGGAGCTCGATCGACGGCGAGGTCGAGGGCGAGTCGCGCGGTGCTCGGGGGCTGGTGTGCGAGTGTGTTCGTATGCGGTGGGGACAGGAGCAGGCGCGAGAACGGTTCGCAAAGAGCCGGGTGGCTCGGCTGGCCACGGCGGACGCCTCAGGAAAACCACACCTGGTTCCGGTGACTTTCGTCACTCTTGAGGACACGGTGGCGATCGCGGTCGACGCCAAACCGAAGTCCACGAGTCGACTCAAAAGGTTGCGCAACATCGAGGAGAACCCTCAGGTCACGCTGTTGGCGGACGAGTACAGCGACGATTGGGAGCACCTGTGGTGGGTGCGCGCCGACGGTCACGCACGCGTCGTACACGGCGATGTGGAGTGGTGGGACGCCCGGGAACGCCTGGTGGGGCGCTATCCGCAGTACCGGCGAGAACCACCCGAGGGCGTGATCATCCTGGTCACGGTGGCCCGTTGGTCGGGCTGGTCCTTCCGATGACCCGTGCCGTGAGGACAGGTGGACTCCCTGATGGGCAGGGTCTTTCTTTTGCCTTGTTGTCCGCTTATATGGAGAAGAGCCATGGATGGCGAGGTGCTTCGAAGGACCCGCGTGTCTTCGTGATATCGCTGCTCACTAGCGTTGATGGCAAGCGAGCGGCGTTCGGTTGTTCGAGTCCGCGATGCTCGGCGGGTGGTACGAAGGGTCGCTCCATTGACGATCTTGCTATTACTCGCTAGTAACATAGGTTCCGACTCCGGTGTGTGGCGCACTGGACGACGACAGCCAGGATGGGAGGCCACGGGCGATGTTGTACTGGACACTGGGCATCATCACCTCGGTCTTCGCCGTGGTCGCGTTCACCCTGTTCGCTCTGGGCATCCGCCAGATCGTGCGAACCGTGGGTGTGGGACGTGCGGTGGAACCGGAACGCAAGGGGCCGTTCGGTCAACGGCTCACCATGACCCTCATCGAGGTCATCGGACACACCAGGATGCTCAAGCGGCCCTGGGTCGGCATCGCGCACTGGTTCGTGATGGTCTCGTTCCCACTGTTGGTCTTCACGGTGATCGAGGCACAGGGCGAGGTCTTCAACCCCCACTTCACCTTGCCGATCATCCATGACTGGACCATCTACGGTCTGGGCATCGAGTTCATCGCCGCGACCAGCCTGATCGGAATCGTCGGGCTGACGATCTACCGCCTGCTCAACGGACCACACCGCAAGGGACGCGACTCACGGTTCTACAACTCCAGGCACTGGACGGCCTACTACGTCGAGGCCTACCTGTGGGGCCTGCTGCTGGCGATCTTCGTGATCCGCGGCTTCAAGGTCGCCTCCGACGACTTCCCCTTCCCCGCATGGGCGACCCCGCTCTCGCACGCCTTCGGCGCGATCCTGCCCGGTGATGCTGCGATCGCCGAACCCGGTATCGCGCTGGTCGCGGCGTTCAAGCTGATCATCAGCTACGCATTCTTCGTGGTGCTGTACTGGCGCCTGACCATGGGGATCGGCTGGCACCGTTTCGTGGCCCCGGTCAACATCTTCTTCAAGCGCAACGCCGACGGCAGCCCCTCCAACGCTGCGGCCAAGCCGATGATGGACGCCTCCGGCACCAAACCTTTGGACTTCGAGGAGGCCGACCCCGACGAGGATCCCTTCGGTGCCGGCAAGATCGAGGACTTCACCTGGAAGGGCCTGCTGGACTTCACCAGCTGCACCGAGTGCGGTCGCTGCCAGTCCCAGTGCCCGGCCTGGAACACCGGCAAGCCCTTGTCACCCAAGAAGGTCATCCTGGACCTTCAGGCCCACGCCTACGAAAAGGCCCCGTACCTGCTGCAGGGAATCACCGAAGAGACCCTGGCCGAAAAGCCCGACGACAGCCACGCCGGCATGGACGTGCTGGCCACGCTCAACAGGCCGCTGGTGGGCACCGAGGAAGAACGTGGGGTCATCCACCCCGACGAACTGTGGTCGTGCACCAACTGTGGTGCCTGCGTGGAGCAGTGCCCGGTCGACATCGAGCACATCGACCACATCCTGGACATGCGCCGCTACCAGGTCATGGTCGAATCCAACTTCCCCTCCGAGGCCAACACGCTCCTGAAGAACCTGGAGAACAAGGCCAACCCCTGGGGTATGGCCGAGGACCGGCGCATGGACTGGGTCCAGGAGCTGGCCGAACAGGAAGACCCGGTCGAGGTCACGGTCGTCGACGACAAGATGCCCGAGGACACCGAGTACCTGTTCTGGGTCGGTTGCGCCGGTGCCCTGGAGGACCGCGCAAAGAAGACCACCAAGGCCATCGCCGAGCTGCTCGACATCGCGGGCGTGAAGTTCGCCGTCCTGGGCGGCATGGAAGCCTGCACCGGTGACCCGGCACGCCGCCTGGGCATGGAGTACGTCTTCCAGATGCTGGCGCAGCAGAACGTGGAGACACTGAACGAGGCCGGGGTCACCAAGATCGTGGCCAGCTGCCCGCACTGCTTCAACACTTTGGCCAACGAGTACCCGGAACTGGGCGGTACCTACGAGGTCGTCCACCACAGCCAGCTGTTGGCCAAGCTCGTGGACGAGGGCAAACTGACCCCGGTGGAGTCCGTGGAGGAGAACATCACCTACCACGACCCCTGCTTCCTGGGCCGGCACAACAAGGTGTACACACCTCCGCGCGACATCATGGCCAAGGTGCCCGGTGTCAAGACCAAGGAGATGCACCGCCACAAGGAACGTGGTTTCTGCTGCGGTGCCGGTGGTGCTCGCATGTGGATGGAAGAGCGGATCGGTAAGCGCATCAACACCGAGCGGGTGGACGAGGCGCTGACCACCAACCCCGACACCGTCTCCACCGCGTGCCCGTTCTGCCAGGTCATGTTGGGTGATGCGATCAACGAGAAGAAGTCTTCCGGTGAGGCCGCGGACTCTCTCGAGGTCGTGGACGTTTCCCAGCTGCTGTTGCGTTCGGTCAAGAGTGAGGACCCCAGCGCGGGCGGTACCGACAAGGAGGCCGCCGACGCCTGAGTGCCTTGGGCAGGGCTCGGTCGACGTGAACACTCAAGGGGCCGGGCACCGACGGGAAGTCGGTGCCCGGCCCCTTGGGTTGTTCCTCGGGTCAGGTGAAGAGGTCCTCGGCGTGTTGGACCGTGGCGGAGCGGACGACCCAGGTGCGTAGGGTGTTGATGTCCTGACAGGTCTGGATGCGCTGCCTGACTGTGTCGGTGACGGCGATGCCGCGTTCTTCGAGGAAGTTCAGGATTGTGTGGACGGCCTCTTCCTCACGGCCTTCCTCACGGCCGATTCCGACGTACTTGCGGGCGAAGTCGCTCTGCCATTCGTAGGTACCCACGGCCATCAGGTCCTCCAGGTTTTTCTGCGCGGCCTCGTTCAGGCCGCCAAGCACATAGTCATAATAGAACGCGCGGCGATCGGGGGACACGCTGTTCAACGCTTCGGTCAAGGCTGTGAGGGTCTGGGGCTCGTGGTCGCCGTGGGCCCGGGCCGACAGAACGGCCAGTTCGGGAAGCGCGCGTGCCCGCTCGGTGTCGACCACGGTTGGTGTGTTGCTCGGTCCCACGACCAGTGGGGTGATGGTGTCCCCTGTGTCGCTCAGCAGGATGGGGCCGGAGTATCGCTTGGCCAGTTGATCACTGGGGCACAGCACCAGCAGCACGGAGGGGCACTCCAACTGGCAACGGGCCGTGGTCAGGTACACGGGCCAGGTCCAGTACTTGTCGGGGTCCCAACTCATCTGCTGTTCCACCACGACACCGAGCACCCTTTCGGTGCCGTCCCGTAGGACAACGGCATTGTCACCGTCGTACACACGGGGTCTGCAGTCGGTGAACTCGGCCGAGGTCAGGATGGCCTCGGTGTGGTGCGGAAGCTGGTATCCGATGGCTTCCCGAAGAAGTGCAGTGACGGTTTCTGGATCGTTGCGGAAGATCTTCAATGGTATTTCGTGCTTTTCGCCCGGCATGGGGTCCTTGTCCATCGGTGACCGATGCGGAACAGGCGAGATCGAAAGATGATCTCGGTGAGGGCGCATGAGGGGCGCGGAGAGAGGTGTTCCGTCGTGAGGCCACTGCTCATCGCTACTGTGTGGCCACACAGTAGCGATGATGCTGTCGATGTGTGTGGCGTATCAAGAAATGTCTTCGACAGGTTCATGTTTTGGGTAGATACGTCGGCCGACATAGCTTTTTTGGTTTATTCACCAATAGGTGCGATTGCTTTCATTGCGCGATTTTGTCCGGTAAGAAAGAGCGTTTTCAGTCACGTGTTTCCGTGAGCCAGATGCTGATCGAGGAAGGAACCGATCTGGTGACGGGCGATCTGGCTCGCAAAACCACCCCAGTTGAGGTCGAACATGTGCTCCGTCCACGGCAGTTCCACGAGTTGATGTTCGACCCCGTGCTCATCGAGGCGTGCGGCAAAGCGTCGGTTGTCCTCGACGTCGAGGAACAGATCGTGGCCGGACATGAGCAGCAGGGCCTGTGGCAATCCTCGGCACCGCCGTGCACGTCCAACACACGACTCGAACAAGGAAAACGCCCTCCTTCCCGCACGGCCGGGGCCGTGCAGGAAGAAGGGCGCAGAATCACCGCGAACACGGTACGAAACGAACACAGGCTTGTTCGCACCGGGAACCGGCAGGGGGCGACGACCTCACAAGAGAATCACGGAGGCGATCGAGAAGTAGACCACGACCCCGACAGCGTCACAGATACTGGTGATCAGCGGTGCCGACGCACTTGCCGGGTCAAGACGCAGCTTGCTGAGCATGAACGGCAAGGACATGCCGACCACACTGCCGATGAGGACGACGAGCACCATCGTCAACGCCACCACCAGTGCGATCTCCGGCCCACCACGGACCACGCCGACCAAGGAGACGGCCAGTGCCATGGTGCCACCCAGCAAGGACGCCACCGCTGCTTCCTTGCCCAGCATCTTTCCCCAATCACGGAGCATGACCTGCCCCGTGGCCAAGCCCCGGACCATGAGGGTCGCGGCCTGGGAACCGGCATTCCCGCCCGAGTCGATGAGCAACGGCAGGAAGAAGACCAGAGCGACCACGCTCTCGATGAGGTCCTCGAAGTACGCGATACCGGCGCCGGAGAAAATATTGCCGAAAACCAGGACGACCAGCCACGTGACACGGCTCCGGTAGAGCAACCACAAAGAGGCATCACGCAAGGAGAGCCCCTGCCCTTGGGTGGAAGCGAGCCGTTGGAAGTCCTCGGTCGTTTCCACATCGAGGATCGTCGCGGCCCGCTCCGAGGTCAGTACCCCCAGGATCTTCCCCTCCTGAGTGACGGGCAGTGCCGCCAGGCCGAGGTCACGCAGTAGCTTGGCGGCTTCCTCCTGGTCGGTTGCTGGGTCCACCTGCCGTATCTCGTTGCGGGAAAGCCGCCACAACCGGCTCTCGGGGTCGGCGGTGAGCAGCTCACGGAAGGAAACCGTGCCGTTGAGCCGCCCTTCACCGTCGAGCAGATATATGTAGGAAGTGACCTCGGTGTCGCGTGCAGGGCCCCGCAGCACGTCGATGGCCTCGGTGACGGTCAGTTGCTCCGAGACGCTGAGGAAGCTCGGGGTCATGTTCGCACCGGCTTGTTCGGTGTCCCATCGCAACAATGCTCCGACACCGTTGCGCAGCTCTTCGGGAAGGCAATGCATGAGGGTGCGTGTGTCGGCCTTTCCGAGCTCACGCAACATGTCCGCCGTCTCGGACACACCGACCTGGACGAGTACGGCGGCGCGGTCCGGTGTATCCAGTGTTTTCAACGTTTCGGCGGCGACTCCGGGGGTGATTTCGGAGAGGAGTCGCCCGAACAGCACCGTCCCGAAGTTTTGGTACAGCGTGTTCACCGAATCACCGTCGAGTGCTTCGACCTGTTGATCACGCTCCCGCCTGCTCGGTGTGTGTGCGAACCATTCCGTCAGAGCAGATTCATCCTTTGAGTGCAGAATTTGCTGAAGGGTTTGGTCCGCAAATTTCTTTTGCGACTTTTCGGTCGCCATGATGGGCATATTCAACCTGGGCCTTCTAATTTTGGCGCACGAGGGCGCACTGCCCAGACAATGACAAGGGCAGCGTGGCTCGACTCTGCTCAAAAGCAGTGTGGGCGCCGAGAGTGGGTATTGCGTTGTCGATGTCGACTGCGTTCCTTGGCCGCTTTCCTGGCTCGGCGGCGTCGCATCAACCCACCTCCCTTCGCTGTTCGTCCACGGGACGACATCGTGTTCACCACGCCGGTTCGGCACGCGGAGGATCGGAGCGGGGCAGGCCCGAAGAAGATGCCCTCGGGCTGTTGTGTGATGGCACGATCAACGGCCACCCACCCACCGCTGCTCGAAGCTCGACTCCACCACCCGATGTCTCGTCGGTGCGTTGGCACACCGAAAAGCTTTCACTCAGGCAGCGAGCAGGGCAGAAAAATCATCCATACATCAAAGGTTGAACTGACCTCCACGTCAGAGCTTTGGCACTGCACGACGTGATCCGCTGTGGT
>DXDP01000227.1 GCA_019115445.1 Candidatus Nocardiopsis merdipullorum | reverse complement strand
CACGTACACCTCCGCACAGTCGAGGGGTACACCGTCGTAGACACAGCCACCACAGGTCTCGCTCATGCCGTAGGTGGTCAACACCCGCCCCCCGGCCTGTCGGGCGGCCTCCAACAAAGACGGTTCGGCCGCTGCCCCACCGAGCAGGATCGTGCGAAACAGCGACAGGTCCATGCCAGCAGCCAGGAGACGACGCAACTGGGTGGGCACCAGCGACACATGCGGACGCAGCTTCTCGGCCAACACGGTGACGGTCTCGGTGTCGAAGGTGGCGTGCACCGGTTCACTGTCGGTGACCAAGGCCCTGATCATGACCTGCAGACCGGAGATGTGTCCGGCCGGCAGCACGCACAGCCACGTGTGGCCGGGCCGGGCACCGATCCGGTCCACCGAGGCTCGGGCCGAGGCATGCAAGGCCGAGGCCGACAGTTCCACACCCTTCGGCGAGCCGGTGGAACCCGAGGTGGTCACCACCAGCGCGGTGTCCTCCCGTGCAGGCACACCGTTGTCCAGGATGGCGACACCGTCGGGGGTGAGCACGGACGTCGGACGCATCGCGGCCAGCAGTTCTGCGACCCGAGTGTCGGGAGTGCCCGCGGGGATCGGCATCAGGGCCGGGCCCTGACCGTCCAGTGTCTGGGCCAGCAGCCCGGTGAGCCGCTCCCCAGGCATGTCCACCACGGCCCGGAGCGGACGCCCCTGCGGGGAGGAAGGGAAGGACGTGAAGGGTTGGACGGTGTTCACACTAGCCACGGACGTCAGGGTATGCCCGCAACGAGGACGCAAGAGCACCGCAGGTTCAGGCCGGGGGCGTACCGGGGCGTGTCGATTCGACTGGCAGAATGCATAAAGTGGGCGCTTGGGCGCATCCGCCCGGTCGGGTCCTTGTCCCGCCCTTCCAAAGTCCCTGTAAGGAGAAGCAGTAGCCGTGAGCAGCGTGATCGATTGGCAGCGGTCGGGAGAGTATTCCGACATCATCTACGAGACCGCGGAGGGGATTGCCAAGATCACGATCGACCGTCCCGAGCGGCACAACGCCTTCCGCCCCCAGACGCTCTTCGAACTCCAGACGGCGTTCAACATCGCCCGGGACGACTCCGAAGTCGGTGTGATCATCCTCACCGGTGCCGGGGACCAGGCGTTCTGCTCCGGTGGTGACCAGAAGATCCGTGGTGAGGACGGCTACCTCGGGGACGACACCGTGGCCCAGCAGGGCATCGGCCGACTCAACGTCCTCGATCTGCAGGTACAGATCCGCCGCACCCCCAAGCCCGTCATCGCCATGGTCGCGGGTTGGTGCGTGGGCGGCGGCCATGTGTTGCACGTCTGCTGTGACCTGACCATCGCTGCGGACAACGCCAAATTCGGTCAGACCGGACCGAAGGTCGGTTCCTTCGACGGCGGATACGGTTCCTGGCTGCTCGCCCAGACCGTCGGGCTGAAGAAGGCCCGCGAGATCTGGTACCTGTGCCGCCAGTACAGCGCCCAGGAAGCGCTGGACATGGGGTTGGTCAACACCGTGGTGCCCCTGGAGGAGCTGGAGAAGGAAACCATCTCCTGGGCCCGCGAGATGTTGGACAAGTCCCCCCTGGCACTGCGCATGCTCAAGGGCGCCATCAACGCCGTCAGCGATGGTGCCGCCGGTATGCAACAGTTCGCCGGCGATGCGACGATGCTCTTCTACATGAGCGAGGAGGCACAGGAGGGCCGGGACGCGTTCAAGGAAAAGCGCCGTCCGGAGTTCGACAAGTTCCCGCGCCGCCCGTGATGCCCGCGCTCGAGCACACCTGGCCGGACCTTCCCGCGAAGGGACGTGCCTTCGCCATCGGCCTGCGCAACCGCTTCCGGGGCATCACCGTTCGTGAGGGGATGGTCGTTCGTGGCCCTGCCGGCTGGGGGGAGTTCTCCCCCTTCGCCGAGTACGGGCCGGAAGAATCGTCCCGCTGGTGGGCGGCCTGCCGCGAGGCGGCCTGCGACGGATGGCCCGACCCCGTACGCGACCGGGTTCCGGTCAACGTGACCGTGCCCGCGGTCCCGCCGGAGCGGGCCGCCCAGATCGTCGCCGCGGGCGGATGCGCCACGGCCAAGGTCAAGGTGGCAGAAAAAGGACAGGCCCCGGGGGAGGACCTGGCCCGCGTCGAAGCCGTACGTGAAGCGCTCGGACCTTCCGGGAAGGTACGGGTGGACGCCAACGGTGCCTGGGACGTCGACACCGCGGTACAAATGGTGCGGGCGCTGGACCGTTTCGATCTGGAATACGTCGAACAACCCTGCGCGAGCCTGGACGAGCTGGCCTCGGTACGGCGCCGGGTCGAGGTACCCGTGGCCGCGGACGAGTCGATCCGTCGAGCGGAGGACCCGTTGAGGGTGCGTGCCGCCGAGGCCGCCGACATCGTGGTGCTCAAGGTCCAACCCTTGGGAGGTGTGCGCGCAGCTTTGCGCGTGGCCGAGGCCTGCGGGCTGCCGGTGGTGGTCTCCAGCGCCGTGGAGACCTCTGTGGGCCTGGCGGCCGGGGTGGCTCTGGCCGCGGCCCTGCCCGACCTGCCCCACGCCTGCGGCCTGGCCACCATGCAGATGCTCTGCGCGGATGTCACCGCCGCCCCGCTCCTTCCCGTGGACGGGTACCTGCCGGTGCGTCCGGTGGCCGTGGACGAGGAACGTTTGCGTGCCGTCGAGATCGATCCGACCGGATGGCAAGAGCGCGCCGAGGCGGCCCGGACCGCCTCGGCCGATCCTTGAACCGGCTGCCTGCACGCTGCAGATCACACTCTCCTCGGGTCGCCAACGGTGGGGGGAACGGGTTGACTGAAGACTTGGCACACCTTGACGAACGAAAGCGTTGTGGATGAATCCGTCTACCGCACTGGCGCGGGTCCTGGTCGATGAACTGGCCCGTTGCGGCCTGACCGAGGCCGTCATCGCGCCGGGTTCACGTTCGACACCCCTTGCACTGGCCCTGGCCGCACATCGCGACATCCGGGTGCACGTGCGTATCGACGAACGCTCGGCGTCCTTCCTCGCCCTTGGGCTGGCCCGGGCCTCGCGTACGCCGGTGGCGGTGGTGTGCACCTCAGGTACCGCGGCGGCCAACTTCCACCCGGCGGTCCTGGAGGCCGACCAGAGCGGGATGCCGCTGCTGGTACTGACCGCGGACCGGCCCCCGGAGCTACGTGGGACCGGGGCCAATCAGACCGTCGACCAGATCGGTCTGTACGGCAGTGCGGTACGCATGTTCACCGAGGTCGGCGTCCCCGAACCGATACACGGCATGGTCGCCTACTGGCGTTCCCTGGCCGGGCGTGCGTGGGCCTCGGCGTTGGGAGGGCGTCCCGGCCCGGTCCATCTCAACGTGGCCTTTCGTGATCCGCTGACCCCCGAGGAGGACGACCAGGTGTCTTGGCCGGAGTCGCTGGAAGGGCGACCCGATCAAGAGCCATGGACCCGTGGACAACGATGCTGGGGCGAGCCGGAAACCTTCCCCCTGCCGATGGTGGAACGCGGTGTCATCGTGTGCGGTGACGGTGACTACGACCCGGACCCGTTCCTGAGGCTGGCGGAACTGACCGGTTGGCCGCTGTTGGCGGAACCGACCTCCAACGCCCGTCGGGTGGGCGCGATCTCCACCTACCGGCAGCTGCTGGCCTCGCCCCGGTTCATGGCCGAGCACGTCCCGGAGCTGGTGGTGAGTGTGGGGCGGCCCAACCTGTCACGCCAACTCCTTGCCTTCCTCCGCAAGGCCGAACGGCACGTCGTGGTCACTGCCGAGACGGTCGGGAACCCGGCCGCGAGCCTGGCCGATGGTTACTCCGACCCGGCCAGGACGGCCACCGACGTGGTCGCCGCGGTCGGGCCCCCTCACGGCACAAGTTCGGAGATGCCCCGACGCACCGTGTGGTCACGCACCTGGTGGCGGGCAGAAGAGGCCGCACGTGCCGCCGTGGACCGGATGCTGGAGGCCGACGAGGCACTCAGCGAACCCCGGCTGGCCAGAGACCTGGTCTCCCAACTGGATACGGGATCTTTGCTGTTCGCCGGATCCAGCATGCCCATCCGTGACCTGGACGCCACCATGAAGGCCCGAGACGGGATCCGACTGATCGGCAATCGAGGGGTCAGTGGGATCGACGGCACGGTCTCCACCGCGGTCGGTGCTGCCCTGGCCCATCAAGGTGTGGGACAGGGCAAAGCTTTTGCGTTGTTGGGTGATCTGGCGCTGCTGCACGACCAGAACGGTTTGATCATGGGCCCGGGAGAGCCCCGCCCCGATCTGGCGATCGTGGTGGTCAACAACAACGGTGGTGGGATCTTCTCCGGGCTCGAGCAGGCGGGCCACCCCGACTTCGAGCGGTTCTTCGGCACTCCGCACGGGGTGTCCATGGAGCACGTGGCCGCCATGGCGGGCATCTCCCACACCAGGGTCGAGTGGGTGAGTGACCTGCCCAAGGCCCTGCTCGGTGAAGGTCTACGCCTGGTGGAGGTGTGCACCTCGCGTGACGACAGTGCCGCATTGCGACGCCGGATGCAGGAAGCCGTCGACCACTCCGTGGAGCAGATCCTCTGACTTCCTCACCCGGGTACTCGTGCACGGGTTGAGCATGCAAAGCCCTCCACCGCCGGAATGGTCGAGCAGACACAGTGTTGTCGTGGACCCGAAGGGTGAAGGGCACGTCCATGGAAGAACGCTGTCGCCGGTCGTCGGGCGAGGCATGTGGACGTTCGGCTTCGGTTGGGCAAGGATCACTCAAAGGTCTTGCCCTGTGCGTCGAAGTTGTGACTTCGGGTGTCTTTCGTGGTCGTACAGAGAAGTTGTAGGTGCGTTCACCCGGGTGCAACCGAGGTGTGTGGAAACTCGGCCAAGGTCGAAGCGACCGGGTAGGAGATCCCCTGCCCCGACCGTCTCCGTGCCTCACGGGAGCCCGTGAACCGGCCGTGCGTGCGGAGCGGTCACTACCCATGAGGAGAGCGAGTGCCCGAACCCACGTCCCGCCGTCGACTCCTGCCTCTGCTCGAAAAGGTCGGAGGTGGCCGTTCCCCCAAGACCTGCCAGTACAGGTGCGGTAACGCGTGCTTCCATCCGGCGCCCAACAAGAGCGACAACCCCTACTTCGGTGATCTCTTCCAGAGCGTGCTCTCTCGCCGTACCGCCCTGCGCGGTGCCACCGTCGGAGCCGGAGCACTCGGCCTTTCCGGCCTGTTGCCCGCTGCGGCCCAGAGCGACCCCGACCGTCACCACCCCTCACCGCGTCCGACCTTCGACAGTGTGCTGCCCAACACCGATGACGTGGTGACCGTCCCGGCCAACTACGACCACCATGTCATCATCCGCTGGGGCGATGCCGTCCTGCCCGACGCACCGGAGTTCGATTTCGAGAATCAGACCGGTCGGGCCCAGGCCAAGCAGTTCGGCTACAACTGCGACTA
>DXDP01000226.1 GCA_019115445.1 Candidatus Nocardiopsis merdipullorum | reverse complement strand
AGTAGTGGCGCTGCCGGACCACTATGTCCTCCATTCCGGCGGGCAACAGCACCGTCGGATGGGCGAGGTCGGCACGTGCGGTCTTCACCGGAACGAACGCCTACGCCGAAGCCGAGATCCGTCGCTACGATGCCATCTGGAGAGAGGCTCACAGCGCTGCGCTCACAGTAGCTCAGAGCATGAAATTCATTAAAGAAGCAATCACATCTCTAGAGGATTAACTGTGACAAAATTGGACTTCCGAAAGAGCAGTTACAGCGGTGCCGGCCAGAACTGCGTGGAAGTCGCGCATATCCCCGCCCACTTCCACAAGAGCAGCTACAGCGGGGCCCGTGAGAACTGCGTCGAGGTCGCCGAACTCCCCTGTGGCGCGGCCATCCGTGACTCCAAGCACCCCGACGCCGGGCACCTGCCCTTCTCCGTCACCGAGTGGACCGGCTTCCTCGCCACCGCACTCTCCCGGTAAGGCTGCTGCTCCTCAACTTCCGGTGACCGTGTACTTGCAGGCACGCTCGGCCACGAGCACAGCCACAGGCCATGCGGTCACCGATCTCACTTCTTCCTCATGACGGCGTTCTGGACCCGACATCCCGTCTCCGTGCCCGCCCCTGGTGCAGGAGTGCCGAGCACGAGGCGGGGCGTCTACTTTTTCGGCCCGATCTCCGGCCGGTACGAGGTGTTGAGCCACACCCCCACCAACAGGGTCACCCCGACCACGAACAACGCGATCGCCCACGTCCTGACCGGCGCCATGGCCGTCTCACACGTATTGGTCACCACCCTGGGCGCCTCGGGAGGACGTGGGATCAGGCACCACCGAGGGAGGTACCGGGGACTCGGGTGGCACGCCATTCACCGTCGGCGATCTCGCGCACCTCCATGGCGACGGCGTCCTCGTCCGGGTGGTCGAGGGTGACGGTGACGATCTCGGTCTCACCGTCCAGGTCCTCACCGACCTCGACCTCACCGATCTCGAAGAGCTCGACCTCGGGAAGACCGGCCTTGTAGTCGGGGAAGGCGGTGACGCAGTCCTCGGCCTCCTCGCTCTCGGAACTGACGGCGTTCTGGGCCGACTCGTCGAGGAAGTCGCACGCGGCCTCGGCGTCGTCGGCGTTCAAGGCCGCCATGAACCCCTCGGCGACCGCTTGGGCCGCGGCCTCGGGACCACCTTGCTCCTCGGCCTGATCGGCATCTGCCGGCTCGGGTTCGTCATCACTTCCCCCACAAGCGGCCAGGGCAAGGGCAAGGACCAGGGGAAGAAAACAGAGCGGGACACATCGCATGGGGGGTACCTTCCAAGAGCGGGTTCGGTGGGGCGACCAAGAGTTGCCCTCACCGGAACATTGTTACTGTACTCGCCCGTTCTGTGACCACTTGGCCTCAAGAACCAGGCAAAGTACCGGTCCCCTCCACACTGCGAAGGCTTGTCCGGCCCGTTCTCCTCTGATGGGGTGGGCAACGGTGACCGGCTTCACGGTGACCGTCTGGCGCACAGAGCACCCACAAGCGTGCCACGGATGGTCGTGCCACGCGTCCACGCCGGAGGTGAGGGTTGACCCATTCGTTGTGGGACACCCCCCGAGCGGACCCTTTCGGGGAACTTCCCCGGGAATGGGGAGCACGGCTACGTCCCCTCGTCACCGAATTCGCCGACGAGGTCCTCAACGGTGTCCTGCGGCGGGTCGAACACCACCTTCTGTCCTTGGCGCCGGAGGAGATCGAGGTCTTCCGACGCGCCGTCACCGTTGCTCTGCACGGTTTCCTCGACCGGGTCGAACACGGCACCGGCACCGCGCACGTCGATGTCCTGGCCGCGGAGTTCCGTTCCCTCGGCGAACAAGAGGCGCGCCACGGCCGCAATCTGGAGTGTTTGCACACGGGGATGCGCACGGCGGCAACCCTGGGCTGGAGGTGCCTGGTGATCACCAACCCGGCCCCCGAGGAGATCCTGGGGCCCTTGGGCGAGGCGATCTTCGCCTTCCAGGAAGAGATTTCCACCGCCGCTGCTCTTGGGCATTCCTCCGTCGACGGGGCAGGGGTGGACACTTTGCGTCGCCGCCGGTCCCGTCTCCTGGAGGCGCTTTTGGACAGAACACCCCAGGGCGAAGGATCATGTTCGGTCCCCGTCTTGGCCCGGGCCGCACGATGGCGCATGCCCGAGCACGTCGCCGTGGCCCTGCTGCACCGGGAAGGGCCCGGTGAAACCACTCCAGTACTGGCACCGGACGTACTGGTGGACCTGGAAAGGGAGGAACCGTGTGCGCTCGTCCCCGACCCGGAGGGTCCTGGTCGGCCACGGGCGTTGGAGCGCTCCTTGCGTGGTTTCCATGCCGTTCTGGGGCCGACGGTCCCGTGGACCGAGGCCCCCGAGTCCTTGGCCCGCGCCCGTGACCTGGCGCAGTCGGTCCGCCGTGGGGTGATCGAGGCCACGGGGGTCGTCCGGTGGGGCGATCACCTTCCCGCGCTGTTGTTGACCCAGGACACCGCGCTGGTGACGGCGATGGCGCGTTCCCGTCTCGCGCCGCTCACACGGCTGCGTGAACAGCAGCGTGAACCAATGGCCGAGACCCTGTTGGCCTGGCTCGAAACAGGTCTCAACGCCAAGAAGGCGGCGGTGCGCCTGCGAGTTCATCCCCAGACCGTGCGCTACCGGATACGTCGCATGGAGGAGCTGTTCGGTCCTTGTCTGCGCGATCCGGCCCGACGGTTCGAGTTGGAATTGGTCCTGCGCGCCCGCCGCCTCCTCGGTCCTGTGGAGGGCTGAGGAAGGCCTCAGTCCTGGGGTGCCAGGGCCCGGACCACCTCGGCCGGATCCTGGTCCTTCACCATCGGTGCGAGAACGGGTGTTGTGACCCCGGCCTCGGTGTAGGCACGGATGCGCTCGCGGCAGTGGGCGGCGGGTCCGTGGATGACGAGGTCATCGACCACGCTGTCCGGGATGGCAGCCAGGGCACCCTTGCGGTCACCCTCCTCCCAGGCCTTCCACATGGGGTTGAGTTCCTCGCGACCCAACCACTCGTGGAAGGCACGGTAGACGGGCACGTTGAGGTAGGCCGAGATGGCCCAACGGGCCATCCCCCGAGCCGTTTCGGGGTCGGTGTCGGGGATGACGAAGATGCGGGCGACGATCTCCTTGTCCTGCCCGTACTGGCGCACGTGGGGGCTCACCGTGCCCACGTCGTCGGCGGAGAGCCAGTTGATGATCGCCCCGTCGCTCTCACGTCCGGCCAGGCGGAGCATGCCCTGGCGCAGTGCCGCCACCAGGATCGGCGGGGGCTGGGCGGGTGGCGCACCGAGGGTGAAGCCTTGGACCGTGAAGGTGTCGTATTCTGCCTTGACCTTCTCCCCTGTCAGCGCGGTGCGCAGGAAACGCACGGTGTCACGTACTCGCTTGTAGGGTTCTTCGAAGGGGATGGAGTTCCAACGTTCGACGATCACGTTGGAGGAGGTTCCCACCCCCAGGGCGAACCGGCCGGGTGCAGCGGCGGCCATGGTTGCGGCGCTCATCGCCAGGGTCGCCGGTCCCCGTGTGTACGCAGGAACGATCGCGGTACCCAGGCGCAGTTCTGGTGCCCACTGACTGGCGAGTGCAAGTGGGGTGAAGGCGTCGGTTGCGTTGGCTTCCGCGGACCATGCGTCGGTGTAGCCCAGGTCCGGCATGCGCTCGATGACGGCTTTTTGCTCGAGGAGGGACAGACCCTCGAACGGGATGGTGATGCCCCAGCGATTGGTCATGACAGCTCCCTGTCGGTGCGTCGGGTACCGAATCCGGTTCGTGTACCTCGAGGAGACCA
This sequence comes from Candidatus Nocardiopsis merdipullorum, assembly GCA_019115445.1. Lineage (GTDB taxonomy): Bacteria > Actinomycetota > Actinomycetes > Streptosporangiales > Streptosporangiaceae > Nocardiopsis > Nocardiopsis merdipullorum. The sequence continues at coordinate 3,514 of DXDP01000226.1, read as the reverse complement.
TACCGCCCGGTCGGTTTGGTGTTCGGCCCCTCGACACCCGGTCCCCCTTCGTTCCCGACACAGCTCGCAAGACACAGGACTTCCCTTGCCCACGGGGCGTATGTTCATACCGCAAGTACAATCGACATGAGAGTAGGAGGCCCCTTTCGTGGCCACTGCACCCTCTCCCTACGACTTTCTTCCCCAGGTCCCCTCGTTCTCCGTGACGAGCAACGACGTGACCGACGGGCAGACCCTTCCCAAGGCCCAGGCCAGCGGGATCATGGGCGCAGGTGGTGAGGATGTCTCTCCCCACCTGTCCTGGAGCGGTTTTCCCGAGGGAACACAGAGCTTTGCTGTGACCTGCCTCGACCCGGACGCTCCCACCGCGAGCGGCTTCTGGCACTGGGCGGTGGCCAACATCCCCGTGGAGGTCACCGAGTTGGTGGCCGGTGCAGGAGACGGCTCCGGGATCCCCGAGGCGGCCGTGACACTTCGCAACGACGCCGGTTCCCGCCGCTACATCGGTGCCGCTCCGCCCGCCGGACATGGTCCGCACAGGTACATCTTCGTGGTACACGCCGTGGACGTTCCCCGTCTGGAACTCGACGAGACCGCCTCCCCGGCATTCCTCGGGTTCAACCTGTTCTCGCACACTTTGGGCCGCGCGACCATCGCACCCGTCTACGAACAGGGATGAGGCCCCTCGGGGCTCCTTCGGGGCGGGCGATCACGCTCAGTGGACTCGCCCGCCCCGTCCTTGCTTCCGGGGTGTGGGTGCACGCGCGTGAAGGTCGAAGGTTCACTCCGGTACCAGATGCGGCCAATCGCCGACCGACCTGCCACAGCGAAGCTAGTCTCGATGGTTCATCACCATCCAGATCTTTGGAAAGGTCCACAGGTGCCACACCAACCAGCGAGGAAACCGACCGTCGTGGTGACCACAGCGGGCTCGGCGCCCACCCCGGGCACCATCCTCCACCTGCAAAGAGCGGGTTTTCGAGTTGTGGCCACCGACGTCGACCCCACCGCACCCGGCTTGTACCTGGCCGACCGTGGCCACCTGGTACCGCCCGGCGACAGTGAGGCGTTCCTTCCCCGAATGCGGGCCCTGTGCGCAGAAGAGGGAGCGCTTGCCGTGATCCCCCTCGTGGACGAGGAGCTGTCTCGGATTCCCGCGCTCGAGCGCGACGGTGTGGTCGTGTTGCTGCCCCGACCGAACTTCGTCTCGACCTGTCTGGACAAGTACACCCTCATGCGCACGCTCGACGAGGCCGGGATCGGGGTGCCCCGGACCTGGTCGGCCGACGAATGGCCCGTGGGTGCGGTCGATTCCGCCCCTGGTGGTTTCATCGTCAAACCCCGCAGCGGTCGTGGCAGCCGTGGGGTCGTGTGCATCGAATCCGCACAGGACATGGCACGGGTGGTCGCCGAGAGCGGTTATGCCACGGAAGAGCTGCTCGTGCAGGAGCGCATCACCGGCCCCGAGTACACCGTGTCGGTCGTGGTGTGGCGTGACGGGAGCGTGCAGGCCGTGGTGCCCAAGGAGGTCCTTCTCAAGCAGGGGGTCACCCGCTACGCCGTGACCAGGCGCAACGATGCGGTGGCCAAGGCGTGCCGGGCGGTACAGAACGAGTTGGGCGCCGACGGTCCGTTCAATGTACAGCTGGCGCTGGACGAGCGGGGTCGGCCTCGGATCTTCGAGATCAACCCACGTTTTTCCTCCACCGCCGCGCTGACCGTGGCCGCGGGTGTCGACGAGATCGCGGGGCTGCTGCGTCAGGCCACGCTGGGTGCGCCTCGACTGCACGATCGATGGCGTGAGGGTGTGACGATGGTGCGTCGGTGGACCGACGAATTCATCAGCGAGGACCAGTTCACCTCCCACGGGCTCTCTCCGGGGCCTTCGCCCCTGGCGGCTCCGTCCCCCGACGGGCGGTCGGTACCGGACCCGAAGGGGAACGCTCCGAGCTTTCCCGTGCGTGCGTGGTGAATGGCATGGACGAACACCAACGACTCGTCGAGGCGGTGGCCGCAGCGGTCGTCGAAGTCGGTGATCTGCTCCGAAGATGGCGCACCGACGCAGAAGTATGCAGTGGCGTCTGGGAGGGGAGCCAGTTCAAGGCCCGGGCCGATGCCATGGCCCACCGTGCTCTTGGTGAGCGTCTGGCCGCGATCGACCCACGAACACCCGTGATCAGCGAGGAGGACCCGGCGTCACTGGCTCGCAAGCGTCCCCCGCGTTACTGGCTGATCGATCCGATCGACGGCACCGCAAGTTACGTACACGGCTTCTCCGGGTATGTCACGCAGGCCGCTCTGGTGGTCGGTGACCGTCCGGAGGTGGCCGCCGTCCACGCCCCCGAATCGAAAACCCTGTACACGGCGGTGCGGGGTGGTGGAGCTCGTCGGAACGGACTTGCGCTCTCGGCCCTGGCACCCTGCCCTCCGGGGGAAGGGGTTCTCACCGACAACACCCCCGAACCCCGAGGTATCGCCCGTCGGGTCCACGACCACTTCGGTTACAGCGCCTACCTGGAGAGCGGCAGCATCTCGCTGAAGCTGTGCCGGATCGCGGAAGGGGCGGCGCATCTGTTCGTCAAGGACGTACCGGTACGCGATTGGGACATGGCCGCACCCGAATTGATCCTGTCCGAGGTCGGTGGTCGGGCTGTCCGCCTGGACGGAGGCGACTTCGGTTATCGGGGGCCGTGGGAACACACCGGGCTGGTCGCCGCCGCCGATCCCGCGACGTGTCACCGCATAGCGCAATGGGCGACCCTGTGACGTGTGAGGAGATCGCCTTGTGAGATAATCGGGAAAGGTGTGGAAACCCGCCTCTTCTTTTCCCTTTCCCATGCTTGGTGCGACGCGTATTGTGTGGGCACCAACGCGCGTCTGTGGGGGGTGGGAAGTGGCGGACCTTCGTCTACCTCTGAACTGGATACGGGCCTCTGACTCCGAACGTGATCTGACGATCGAACGCCTCACCTCGGCGTTCGTCGAAGGCCGTCTGGACCGCGAAGAGCATGATCGCCGTGTGGGGCTGGCTCTCCATGCCGAGCTCTACGGAGAATTGTGTTCTTTGACCGCTGATCTTCCGTCGAGCGGAGTGATTGTTTCACCTCCCCGTGTCAGGAGTGAGCGGTGGCGTCCCGACCCCGGCCCCGCCTCCTGGCCCGTCCCTTGGGAGGACTTGAACGAGGAGTGGCGCTGGTGGTTGGGCGTGGCCATCGTCCTTACCGGGATCTGGGCCGTGGCTTGCATCATGGGTGGTGTGCTCGTGCCCTACTGGCCGTTGGTGCCGTTGGGCATCTGGGGTTCGGTCCTGCTCGCCTCACTCATCTGGCCGAGCGAGGCCGACCCTCCGTGAGTGACCCGGTGAGTGCCCCCACCGGGGTCCTCACCCCACTGCGTGCAGCCAGCGCACCGGTGCACCGTCACCCGCATAGCGGAACGGCTCCAACTCCTCGTCCCAAGCTCGGCCGGTGAGGCGTTCGATCTCCTTGGTGAGGTCGGTTCCGGCTGCTGCGGC
>DXDP01000225.1 GCA_019115445.1 Candidatus Nocardiopsis merdipullorum | reverse complement strand
GGCTCGTGAGTGCACATGGAAACGCCTTTCGATGGTCAGTGGGCTCGTCGTCGAGCTCACACCAAGGATAGTAGTGGCACGCATCACATGCTGGTGGTGTTTCATGGCCATCGTGGGGACACCGTCGATCCTGTGCTCTCTCAGCCGATGAGACGGTGCAGGTCACGGCGGAGCAGGGGGTGTTGGCTCCACGGGGTCCGACGTCGAACAACACCACCTCTTTTGCGCCGGCAAGCTCCGGGCGCAGCGGGTCAGTAACCGCCGCGGGTACGGCGGGCCGCCGGACGGCTGCGCATACCCGCACCTGCAAGGCCACCCCGCTGGAAGGCCCGCATGAGTTCACCACCCAGGTTGACCCCGGCACCCAGCGCCAGCCCCACCGTGACCGCCTCGACCAGACTCAGCAGACCGGACACGGCTGTGCCCTGCGTGATTTCGATCAGTCCCCGGTACAGGATGCTTCCCGGCAGCAGCGGGGCGATGGAGGGGATCAGGTACGGCAGCACCGGACGGCGGGTACGTCGGGCCAGCCAGTGGCCGACCACGCCGACCGCGACGGCCCCCACGACCGTGGCCAGCACAGGGGGAACCTCCAACACCGAGCGCAGCCCCGCGTAGATGCTCCAGATCATCACACCCATGAGACCGATGGCCGGCAGGAGCCGTGGCGGGACCGCCAGTGAGATGGCAAAGGTCATCGCGATCCCGGCCGCACCGATCAGAACCAGGGGACCCAAGGACGTTCCGGCCGACGGCAGGTTCTCCAGGTCCATGGCCACCCCCAGGCGCACCGCCGTGTAGGCAACCACACCCACACCAGAGACGATCGCGCCCAGGGTGAAGAAGGTTTCCAGCAGTCTGGCGTTGGCCGAGACATAACTTCCGCTGACACCGTCCTGCAGACTCGACACCAAGGGGCGTCCCGGCAGCAGCGCCATGATGTTACCGGTGATGACCGCCCCGGCCTGCAGACCCAGGTCCATTTCATAGTTGATCCACAGCAGCAGGGCCCCGATCGTGGCGGCCATGACCGAGGCACCCACCATCTGGTAGAACTCCGCCACACCACGTCGGGCCAGAAGAGCCGCGGCACGGTCACCGAGCACGGTGGCCAGGAACGCCACCGACGCCACGATCAGCCCGCCGCCCATCATCAGCCCCGCGCTGGAGGCGATCAGCCCGAAGCCGACCACGATCCCCCAGTTGGGGTAGGGCATGCGTGCCCGCTGGATCTGCTTGAAGCGGGCAGTGGCGTCCTCCACCTCCAGCAGTCCCAGGGCTGCCTGTTCCACCAGAGTGTGCAACTCGTTGACGCGAAAGTAGTCCAGGGTACGACGCCGAACCACCCGCTCCCCCGTGATCGGGTGCTGGTCCCTGCCGGGGTGAGTGGACAACGAGATCGTGGTGAAGGTCACCGAGACCTCCGACCGCGGCAGCTCGAAGGCCACCGAAAGGCTGAGCATCGCCTCGCTGACCGCCTCTGTGCCCTCACCACTGGCGAGCATGAGCTCACCGACCCGTAGGACCAGGTTGATCACCCGTGCGTCGGGCATGTCCGGATCATCGTCCTGGTCCAGCCCTTCGGGGGTCAGCTCGCTCTGATGTGCCGCCCGCCAGTCACGCATCCTGCTGAGCATGCGGCCCTCGCTCGGCGGTAGCGGCCGCCCGCGCCTGTTCGGCATGCCGGTTTCTCCATTTCCTCCCAGCCTGTGCCCCTGTGATGGCCAGTGCGATGAACACAACCCCTGAGGGGACGCCGCCGGCTCAGGACGAGTTCGCCGGATCGGGGGTCGGGCGCGGTGAGTTCACTCACCCGATCATCCTGTCCGGGGCAGGAGCCGAGCAGGTCACGACGCGCCGAAGTACTCATCGGGCCACTGTGTCGCCCTCACCGGGGCGCACGAGCCCGCTCTCATAGGCGTGCACGACCGCCTGTACACGGTCTCGCAACCCCAGTTTGTTCAGGATATGTCCCACGTGGGACTTGACCGTTGTCTCCCCCAGGTACAGGTGGGCGGCGATCTCGGGGTTGGACCACCCGCGCGCCAGCAGTCGCAGTACCTGACGCTCGCGTGCGGTGAGCGGGTCCGGAGCGGCCTCCTCCTCGGGGCCGGTCGAGGAAGGCAGCAATGACCCGAACTGCCTCAACAGTCGCCGTAGGACCTGCGGGCTCACGGCCGCGCCGCCCGCGGCCACGGTGTGCACGGCCGCCACGAGTTCGTCCGGCGGTGTGTCTTTGAGCAGGAAACCGGCGGCACCCGCACGGAGCATACTGTGCACGTATTCGTCCAGGTCGAAAGTGGTCACGGCCAGTACCTGGATCCGGTGCTGCAGGGACAAGGCCCAGGACAGGATCTGGCGGGTCGCCTCGGCCCCGTCGGTCCCGGGCATGCGGATGTCCATGAGCACGACGTCGGGCAGCAGGCTTTGGGCAGAGCGGACGGCCTCGCGGCCGTCGGAGGCCTCACCGACCACCGACAGTTCGGGGGAGGCCTCCAGGATCATGCGGAAGCCGGCACGGACAAGGGGTTGGTCGTCGACCAAGAGGACAGAGACGGGCACAGGCCGATTGTGCCGTATCCGTCCGGGTTCAGCGGACAGGAAGGGGTGGAGGGGTGCCCCCGAATTCCGGGCACAGTGCCTGGTGATCACACCAATCACACAATTTGCTGCGCTTGGGTGTCCATTGTCCGGTGCGTCCGGCCTCTTCGATGCGTGACCAGATGTCGGAGATCTCGGCCTCCGCGGCGAGCAGCTCCTCCTCCGTCGGGTCGTACCAACGCACGGCACCGTTCCCACCGAGGTAGACCAGTTGCAGACGGGAAGGGACCACCCCCAGATCACGCCAGATCATCACCGCGTAGAAGAAGATCTGGAATTTGGCCTTGTCCTCGAACCGGGGATGCGGGGACTTTCCGGTCTTGTAGTCCACCACCCGGATCCGGCCCCCGGGCGCCACGTCGAGGCGGTCGACGTAACCGCGAAGACGCAGACCGGTGGGCAAGGACACCTCCAGACGCATCTCCCGGTGGCGAGGCTCCAGGTTGCCGGGGCTCTCCAGCTCGAAGTAGCGCCGTACCAGGGTTCGGGCCGACTCCAGCCATTCCTCACGTTCATCTTCGTCGGTGAAGAGTTCCTCGACCTCCGGGCGCTTGGACCGTAGTTGTTGCCACTGCGGCTCGACCAGGCCCACCGCCGTGCGGGGGGTACGAGTCTCTGCGGGCAGCTCGAAGAGACGCTCCAAGCAGGCGTGCACCAGTGTGCCCCGCAGCGCGGCCGCGCTCGGGGCCTCGGGCAGACGGTCGATGGTGCGGAACCGAAACAGCAACGGACACTGCAGGAAGTCGGAGGCGCGCGAGGGAGACAGGGCACTTGGAAGGGGCGCGGTGGTCATGTGCCTCACCCTATGAGGCGGGCACGGTGTTCGGGGCGGCCTCGACATCTTTGCCTTCGACACACAGGGAGGACCCTACCCTGGGGGTGTGACCAACAGTAGTGACGCTTCTGCGCACCGAGCCCGCGACGGCAGTCGTGGGAACGGGTTGCTGCTCTTTCGCCCCTTCGGCATCCCCGTGTACGTCACCGCGTCGTGGCTGATCGTGGCGGCTCTGATCACGTTGCTGTACGGGGGGATCGTGCAGAACCGGCTGGCGTTGGGAGCCGGTGGTGCCCACCTGTTGGCATTCGTCTTCGCGGTCCTGTTGTACGCCTCGGTGCTGGTGCACGAACTTGCGCACTCCGTGGTGGCACGCATGTACGGGCTTCCCGTGCGACGCATCGTGTTGTACGTGCTGGGTGGGGTCTCGGAGATCGAGAGGGAGGCACCCACCCCGGGCCGGGAGTTCTGGATCGCCTTCGCCGGTCCGGCGCTGTCTCTGGTGCTGTCGGCGGGCGCGTACGGGTTGACGCTGTTGGTCGATCCGTACGGCATCACGGGGGAACTGTTCTTCCAACTGTGGGTGGCAAATCTGCTCGTGGGGGTGTTCAACCTGTTGCCGGGTCTGCCCCTGGACGGTGGGCGGCTGCTGCGCGCCGGTGTGTGGAAACTGACCGGCAAGCCCTTGACCGGCAGTGTGGCGGCGGCCTGGGGCGGCCGGGTACTGGCCCTGGGTGTGGTGTCCTTGCCGTTCCTGCTCGCCTGGTCCGCGGGGACCGCACCGGGGATGTGGGCCGTGCTGTGGGGGCTGCTCCTGGGTGGGTTCATGTGGGTGAGCGCGACGGAGGCGTTGCGGGGGGCCCGTGTACGGGCGCGTGTACCCGGATTGCGGGCACGGGACCTGGCCCGCTCCGCCGTGTTGGTGCCGGCCGACACCCCGCTGGCCGAGGCCGATCGGTGCGCGGCCGAGGCAGGCGTGAACACGATCGTGGCCGTGGACGCCGCGGACACGCCGTTGTCGATAGTGCATCCGAGCGCGGCCGATGCCATCGCCAAGGCACGCCGGGCCTGGGTCCCGGTCTCGAGCGTGGCCCGTTCGGTGACCCGGGGTTCGATGCTGTCGGTGGAGCTGGAGGGGCAGGAGCTCCTGGACGTGCTCATCGCCCATCCGCTGCCGGAGTACCTGGTCATGGAGGTCGGGGGTGGGGTCCACGGTGTGTTGCGCGCGGTGGACGTCAACGCGGCGATGGCGGGGCGAAGGTGAGGAAGGGACACGGTCAGCGCCGGACCCCCGCGGGCCACAGCACGGAGACCGGCTTGTGCCGGGAGCGGGCGTGGGCGACGATGTCGGCGGTGCCGCCGGGCCCACGAGCGGGCTCACCGTCCCAGACCGCCACCAGTTGGTCACAACGCTCCACCAGGAAGCGGCCTGCGGCCATGTGCGCCTGAGGGGTGGAAGCGGTGTGCGGCAACTCGTGAACCAGTACCGCCTGTTCCAGAAGATGGTCGTAGGTCGGTCGATGCTCGGCCGGAAGTCCTGCACGATACTCCCCGGCGGGGACGATCACCTCCAAAGGGGCCCCTGTGTCCACCACGGTTTTCGCGAAGAGAGCGTCTGCGCCGTCCGCCAAGCATGACATTCCCGTCATCTCGCATCCATACGGTGCAAGATGAGCGCGGATCAGGTCGGCGACGAGCTCGCTGACCTGGGGGGTCAATGCGCGGTGTCCGGTGATGCCGATGCGGATCACGTAACCTCCCAGTCGATCGCTTCATCGCTTTCCTACCCAAAGGTGAGACGATCGGACGCAAGGGACGAAAGTCGCTGGTCGAGTTCGTCGACGAAGGGGGCCCGGGGCCCGCGGTAACGGCGCCGGAAGGACCGCACCCTGGCGATGATGCGCTCGGATCCGAAGTACCTCCCGGTCTCGAGCGCCTCCTCGGCCAGACGGAAGGCTTCGTCGGCGTCGCCGGAGTCCGCGTGCGTCGAGGCCAGTTCCACCTGCAGAAGGGCGGCCTGCTTGGCGCCGGGCGAGCGTGGTGTGACCGCTTCGGCAAAGGCCTGCAGGGCATCATCGGGTAGACGTAGCCGCACCCCCACCAGGGCCCGACAACCGGCGAGCTTGGCCTCGTCGAAGGCAAAGACCCACGGCCAGGGTGGGTCGGCGTTGCTCGAGCGACCCACCTCCCGCTCGGCCCGACCGATGGCCCGCGCGGCGGCCCGGCGGTCGCCGAGCCCGGCGTGTGCCATGGCCCCCGTACAGGCCAGCCAGGCGTGCGCGGTGGGGTGCGCCGATCTTCCGAGGAGGTGCTCGGCCTCCTGGACGAGTTCCAGGCCGAGCTCGGGGTTCTTGGCGATGTCGGTTTCGAAAGCGGCCAGGGAACCGAGCATGTACACGTCCAACAGGTGCATCCCGGCCCCTCGTGCGCGTGCCACGGCGGTGCGATAGTGCGCGCGCGCCGAACCCGTGTCGCCCTGGTCGGCGTGCAGCCAGGCGGCGAAGCCGGAGGCTTCACCGGCCGCAGCGCTCAACTCGGCGTGAAAGGATGTCCCGTGCCCGTTCATGAGCATGTGCTCGGCCAGATGCACGTGCGCCATCGCGCCGGGCAGTAGGTGACGGGACGGCGAGGAGGCATCCATTCTGCGTTGACCGCCGGTGATCGCGCGCAGCGCCGAGGCGGTCCACTCGTTCACGACCGGGCGTTCACGGGCCGGGGATGCTCTTCCTGCTGGTGGCAACAGGGCGCTTGCAGCCACTGCTTTTCCGAAGTCACGGCGTCTCGTGGTGTCCACCCCCTTGGTGATGCCCGGCCCGGTGGGGGCGGGACCTTCCTGCGGAGGAGTACCGCTGAAGCGGAGCAGGTGCAGAGGAATGTTCAGACGTCGAGCCAGTTCCCCGATCTGTCTGACGGTGAGCGACTGTTGGCCGTTGACCACGCGCGAGACCCAGCTCTGGGAGTAGTCGATCGCACGGGCCAGTTCGCCTTGGGACCATCCACGTGCGTCACGCACGCCCTCGATGACCGTCGCCATGTCGCAGGTGGCCAGGGCGGCCGCCATACGGGGTCGAGACCACAGATCCGGTGGAAGAACGCCGTCTGGTTGAGGCATGGGACCAGATTAGGGATTCCGACGGGCTCGGGTGGTCATGTCCGAGAAAGAATTCCTGATGCGTGATCCGCATAGTGGTGGGATCCGCCTTCGAGAGTGCGAGAGAGTGACGGTGTCGAAAGAGGTCCGGACAGTCCCGGGCCATCCATCACGCTCCTCACAGCGGTGGGAGCAGCACGTGGGGGAGGCTCCCGTGACCATGGAGATCCCGGCCAAGGACACCCAGAGCCAGGGCGGGCACAGTCTTCCGCCCGTGCTCGGTTCCCTGCCGCATACGCCCCCGGAACAGATGGAACCGGCCTGTGCGGCCCTGCGGGGGCTGGCGGCGGCGCTGCGCTCACACGGTGTGGAGGCCCAGGAGGACGGGGTACGCGGTTTGGTGGCCGCAGGGCCTCCCACGCGGGTCCAGAACGCGCTCTTGCGCCCGCACCGCGGACACCTGTGGTGGTGGATACGGTGGCCACTTCCCGAGGACGTGCCTCCGATGCCGTCGGGGGTACCCATTTCCCCCGCGACCAGGACCTCCGACGCAGTCCGACGGATCGTGGATGCTTTGTCCCGCTCCGTCGAGGACATCTGACCGCGCGGGTACACCACCTGTGCCACGACGGGCGCGCTCGTGCGCGCGTCCGGGGCGGCGGGCGGAGAATCGGGCTTCCCCGGGTCCCAGTCTCCCTCTGAACGGGGCTCCGAGCAGCTCCGCCCGCCTGTGCCCCCGTGAGGGAGGCTCGCCCGATCCCTCCTCGGGCGGGCCTTCCACCCCACTCTCCTCAGCGCCCGGAAAGTCCCTCACGACCTCGGGAAGCTGCCGAGGCCGCCCCCACGACCCCGGCGGTGTTGCGCAACTGTGCCGGCACGATGGGGGTGCGGATGTCCAGGTGCGGAAGGAACTCCTC
>DXDP01000224.1 GCA_019115445.1 Candidatus Nocardiopsis merdipullorum | reverse complement strand
GGACGTCAATATTTTGGTGGGTGGTGTGGAAAAGGTCGCCGGGCAGTCCGTCGGTCGTTTGAGCGTGGATCTACGAGGTGAACGCAGGGCCGAGGCGCTCACCTACCTGAGGGAGCACGGTTTGCTGGTCGAGGAAGTCGGAGCATGATCACCACCCCGGTTGACACGTTCGTCCTGGTCTCGGCCGACGGTGGTACGGCCTGGGGCGCCCTTGGGGCCTTCCTTCAGGAGTGGCCGACCATGTGGCCCGATCTCTGGTTGGGCACACAGGACACCCTCTACATGGTGTGGTGGGCGACTTTCTTCGGCGTGCTCTTCGGACTGCCGCTGGGTGTGTTGCTGGTGGTCACCGACCGGGAAGGGCTCGTTCCGGCCCCGGTCGTGCGCGCTGTGGCCAGTGCGGTCGTCAACATCGGCCGTTCCCTGCCGTTCATCGTGCTCATGGTCGCGGTGTTGACCCTGACGAGGTTCCTGGTCGGCACCACGATCGGACCCACGGCCGCGATCGTTCCGCTGAGCATCGGTGCGATCCCCTTCTTCGCCCGCCTGGTGGAGACCTCGCTGCGCGAGGTCGACCGGGAGGTGATCGAGGCCGCGCACGCCATGGGAACCCGCAAGTTCACCATCGTGGGCAAGGTGATGCTTCCCGAGGCACTGACCGGTCTCATCGCGGGTTTGATGATGACCGTGGTCACCCTCATCTCCTACTCGGCGATGGCCGGGGCCATCGGTGGTGGGGGACTGGGTGACCTGGCCATCCGTGAGGGGTATCAGCGCTTCAACGACCACTACCTGTGGGCGACGGTCATTTTGCTGGTGGTGATCGTGCAGGTGCTCCAGAGCCTTGGTGACCTGCTGGTGCGCAGGCTCTCCCGGCACTAGGGGCGCTGCCCTTCTCCTTGTGCCTGCGACCCGTGGAAGGGCCCGCTTTCTGTGAACACGGGGACGGGTGGCCGGCATGTGTTCGATCCGGGTAACGGTTGAATTTCGGAGGACGGTAATTGTGTTGACACCAAGACAGGGGTCTGCTTCGGTTGTGGGAGCGCTCCCACAGCGATATCCCCTCGTCATGGAAGGTGCGTACCGAAGCAGTGAGTAATCGCAACGAGTTCCCCGAGGGCTTCCTCTGGGGGGCGGCCACCGCCTCGTTCCAGATCGAAGGCGCCACCACCGCCGATGGGCGGGGCCCCAGCATCTGGGACACCTTCGCCAAGACCCCCGGCAAGGTCCTGGGCGGCGACACAGGTGACCCCGCCGACGACCACTACAACCGCTATGCCGAAGACGTCGAGCTGATGAAGCAGCTCGACCTCGACGCCTATCGTTTCTCGATCGCCTGGCCGCGCATCCTTCCCGAGGGTGCCGGGAAGGTCAACCAGGCGGGTATCGACTTCTACAGCCGCCTCGTGGACACTCTCCTGGAAGCCGGTATCCAGCCCTGGGCGACCCTCTACCACTGGGACCTGCCCCAGCAGCTCGAGGACGCCGGCGGATGGCCACACCGTGACACCGCTCATCGCTTCCGTGACTACGCTCAAGTGGTCGCCGATGCGCTCGGTGACCGGGTCAGCAACTGGATGACCGTCAACGAGCCGTGGTGCTCGGCCTTCCTCGGCTACCACATCGGCCATCACGCCCCCGGGCACCAGGACCCGGCGGCCGCACTGGCCGCAGCCCACCATCTCCTCCTCGGCCACGGGCTCGCAGTGGAGGCGCTGCGTTCGACCGGACATCCTGCCCGGATCGGACTCGCCCACAACCAGGCGGTCATTCGTCCGCACGGGCCCAGTGCCGAGGACGCCCGCGCAGCACGCCGTGCAGACGGGGTACGCAACAGGATCTTCACCGACCCGATCTTCAAGGGCCGTTACCCCGCCGATGTACGGGAGGATCTCGCCGGCATCAGCGACTTCTCCTTCCTGCGGGACGACGACCTGAAGACCATTTCCGCCCCCCTCGACTTCCTGGGGGTCAACTACTACTCACCCGAGTTCGTCGCAGCCTCGGCCAAGGGGATCGACCCGGCCCTGGTCAGTGGCGAGGGCGGCGCGGCCTGGTTGGGTGCCGAACCCGAGGAGGTGCACGTCTCCCAGGGGTTGCCGGTCACCCACATGGGTTGGGAGATCGACCCCACGGGCATGTTCGACGTGTTGCAACGACTGGCCGGTGAAAGCGGTGGCATCGATCTGTACGTCACCGAGAACGGTTGTGCTTTCGAGGACACCGTGACCAGTGACGGGCGGGTCCACGACACCGACCGCCTGGACTACTACGAGGGTCACCTGAGGGCCGCTCGGGAGGCGATCGACGCCGGGGTGCCTCTTCGTGGTTACTTCGCCTGGTCGCTGCTGGATAATTTCGAGTGGGCGTGGGGTTACTCCCGTAGGTTCGGGATCGTGCATGTCGACTACAAGACACAAAAACGCGTGATCAAGGACAGCGGGTTGTGGTACGGCGAACTGGCCGCGACGGGACGTTTCCCCGAACGGTAGCCCCGTGTACCCCCTGCTTTCCTTGGGGGTCCTGAAAGGACCGAGGGTGGGGTGCCCCTGTCGGGGCACCCCACCCCGACAGGGGGGTCTTCGGCAAGACGTGTTCGGTATCACGCACGTCTTGCTGAAGAACCCGGGGCGGGAGACGACTGTGCCAAAAGGGAGTCCAGAAGTGGCCAAGAGCGTTGACGGTCGGCAACGTCCGACCTTGGAAATGGTGGCAGAGCGAGCCGGAGTGGGCCGTGGGACCGTGTCCCGGGTCATCAACGGCTCTGCCCAGGTCAGCCCGCGCACCCGTGAAGCCGTCCGCAACGCGATCGCAGAGCTCGGTTACAGCCCCAATCACGCAGCTCGTACCCTGGTGACCCGACGTACCGACACCGTTGCGCTGGTCGTTTCCGAACCCAGGGACCGGCTGTTCGCCGACCCGTTCTTCGCCGACATCATTCGCGGTGTCAGCTCGGTGCTGCACGAACGTGATCTGCAGCTGATGCTGACCACCGCACGCAGTGAGGCCGAGCACAAGCGTGTCGGTGACTACCTGAGCGGTTTTCACGTAGACGGTGCTCTTCTGGTCTCGCTCCACCGTGACGACCCGTTGCCCGAGCGCCTGGCCGAGGCCGGGGTCCCGGTGGTCCACGGGGGACTTCCGCAGGACTCGGGTGTGGCGGCCCCGTACTACGTCGAGGTCAGCAACGTCGGGGGCGGGCGTACGGCGACCCAACGTCTTTTGGACATCGGTCGCCGCCGGATCGCCACCATCACCGGCCCGCTCGACATGAACGCCGGTGTGGAAAGGCTCCGCGGGTACCGGGAGGCCATGGAGGAGGCCGGGGTCGAGGTCGACGAGCGTCTTGTCGTCGAGGGTGACTTCAGTGCCGAGGGTGGCGCAGAGGCCATGAAGCAGCTTCTGGACAGCGGAGCCGATCCCGACGCGGTGTTCGTGGCCTCGGACATGATGGCGATCGGTGGCATGCGGGTCCTTCGCTCCCGGGGCCTGCAGATCCCCGAGGACCTGGCACTTGTGGGGTTCGACGACACGCTCATGGCCCGGCACAGTGATCCACCACTCACCACTGTCCATCAGCCGATCGTGCGGATGGGGCAGGAGATGGCCACTTTGTTGGTGGACGTGGCGATCCCCGGAGCCAAGGAGTCCGAGGGGCTTTTCCTGGACACCCACCTGGTGGTGCGGAGCTCGGGCTGAGTCCTCGGTATGCCTTGCCGGGGGTGGTTGGACCCGTGTGGTCGCGTTGTGCGAGGCTGGTCACGGTCTCGTGGGGGCCACAGGGATGCGACGGCCGGGGCCCGGACGCGGTGCTGTGCCCCTTCCCACCTCGACGTCGTCGTCTCCGCTGCCGGTGTGGATCAAGGAGAACAGACTTTGCGCTGGGTCACCTATTTGTCGCCGAGTGGAGGAGCCGAACGTGTCGGAGTTCTGGACGACGGTGACGTGTTGGGCAGCGCCGACCCCCGGGACCTGGGCACGCTGCTGGCTGCAGGTGGCCAGGAAGTGGAACGTGTGTACCGGCAGGCCGTCGACGAACCCGTCGAGATCATCATGGAGCCCGAAGCACGCGTGTGCGCCCCGACTTCTCCCACTGCTCCGGTGTCGGTGCGTACCGACCGTTCGAGTGGGAAGATCGCTCCCGAACTGATCGTCGGTGTGGACGACACGGTGCCCTCCACCGCACGCACGGCCCGGATCGGTGTGGCGGCTCTGGCCGGGGCCGATGACGCGGCCTGCGCATACACCCCTGCTTGTCTGTGGCTGGACGCCGACGAGGCTCCGGTCAGGCTGAGTCTTGGGCCGGTGGTCACCACGGCCGACGCCGTGCCGGAGCGGCCCCTGGGGTTGAGTGCTTCGTCGGAGGACCGAGAACTGACTCGGGGTCTGGTCTTGTGTGGCCACGAGTGGTTGCGCGACGGGCCCGGGCAGATACGCGCATTGCTGACCGTGATGACGCCTCCCCTGGAAGAGGGGGACGAGCTTTTCGTCGAGGTGGAAGAGCTCGGCTCCTTCGAGGTACGCATCGGTTCCCGGGTCTGAGTGATCGTGTTCGTCGCAGAGGGTGTCGCCGGGTGCGGGAGAGAGCCGCTGCTCCCAGTGGTGGTGGCGACGAGGTGACCGAAAATGAGGGTCGGGGCCTGTGATGGCTCAGGGCAAGAGCCCAGGGTTGCGGGTGCGTCCCCTGGCTCCGGGGCCGATCGTGGCATGACGGAGGCCGTGGCTTCGTGTCCTTCCCGAAACCTGCATGTATCGTGCGCC
>DXDP01000223.1 GCA_019115445.1 Candidatus Nocardiopsis merdipullorum | reverse complement strand
TGTCTTCCGCCGCTGACGAGTCCGTCACCGAGCGCTTGACCGACCACTCCGACCTGGGTGTGCTTGCTCGTAGCCCGCTACCCTCGAGACCTCGTCGAGGAGGTCCTTACCGACGCCGGTCTCGCCGGAAGCAAGGAACTCACCGCCGAACTGCTCGGGCCCACCCCCGACCGAAGCGGAGGAAGGGTAGACTCTCCACCGCTTTGGTCCCATCGGAGCAGTTCAGCGCTCTGCCGGTCGCCGCAACGCATCCTTCCCCACCCCTTGAGCGGTGAGCCTTGTCATGTGCTCAAGTGGGCCGTGCTCGGGGTGTTGGTCGAACAGGGCGCGATGAAAGGTATGCATGTCGGCAGAGCAGCACGATTTCACCCGTGGCAACACCTTCAAACAGTTGGTGATGTTCTCGGCGCCGATCATGCTGGCCAACCTGCTCCAGACGTCCTATCAACTCGTGGACAGTTTGTGGGTCGGTAACCTGCTCGGCGCTCAGGCGCTCGGGGCAGTGGCCGTGTCCAACGTCCTGGTCTTCACCGTTCTTTCCTTCGTCATCGGGATGAACAACGCCGCCCTGACGATCCTTTCCCAACAGAAGGGAAGAAGTGACGACGAAGGGCTCCGGCGCTATCTGAACGCGTTCGTGGTCATACTCTCCGTACTCTCGATCGGGCTGGGGGTTTCGGGGTTCTTCCTTTCCGAAACCCTGCTCGGCCTGATCGGTACACCGGAGTCGATCATGGGCCGAGCAAGTGAATACCTGCAGATCACCTTTTTGGGGATGTTGTTCCTTTTCGGATACAACTTCATCAGTACCGTGTTGCGGGCACTGGGCGACAGCAAAACCCCCATGCGTTTTGTGCTGGTGGCGGTGCTGCTCAACATTGTCCTCGACCCCCTGTTCATCCATACGTTCGGACTGGGTGTTCGGGGTGCGGCTTTTGCGACCGTACTCTCCCAGGGCCTTGCGTTCTTCTACGGTCTGACACACGTTCTGCGGAAGAAACTGGTACCGCTGCGGGCACCGACACCTCCTGCCTGGCCTGAGGTGCGCACGATCCTGAACCTGGGGATCCCGTCGGGGTTGCAGATGGCTGTGATCTCGGGCGGCTCCGCCGCGATCATGAGCGTGGTGACGAACTTCGGTGGCGATGTCGTGGGCGGGTTCAGTGCGGCGCAGCGCCTGGATTCGCTGATCATGCTTCCGGCGCAGGCACTGGGGATTTCCGTGTCGAGCATGGCGGGGCAGAACATCGGCAGCAGGAACTGGCACCGGGTGGGAAAGATCGCGCGAGTCGCAGTTTCCTACAACCTGGCGATCATGCTGCTGATCGCGATTTTCATGGTTGTCTTCGCCGAGCAGGCGATCAAACTCTTCGTCCAGGAGGGCGACGCAGCATCGTTCGGTATGAACTACCTGCGTAGCATCGCATTTTTCTACCCGTTCCTGGGGATCAACTTCGTACTGAACGGTGTGGTCCGAGCATCCGGGGCGATGTATCAGGTCCTGGCGTTGAACCTGATATCCTTCTGGCTTCTTCGCTACCCTCTCACGGCAATTTTTGCACACCTGTTCGGCGAGTCGGGCATCGCCTTTGGTGTGGGAACCAGCTTTGTGGTGAGCAGCGCCTTCGCCTATCTGTACTACCGTTTCGGCAAGTGGCAGAAGAAGCAGCTTTTCGAAGAACCCCTCACAAGGTGACGTGCCGGGTGAACGGTGGTCACAGGACGTGATCACCCCCGCTGCCGCACGCCGTGAGACATCAGGGGCAGGCCGCCGCCCGGAAGGGTTGGAGGGCCAAATACCATGGCGGAGCGGAGTCGACCCCGCCGGGGCGGCAACCGTCTGCGGAGCCCGCAGGTCATGAGGCACTCAACGGGAAGCACACGCTCGATGGCCGTCGTCAAACACATCGCCGACCTGGTCGGTCGATGGTTCGCCCTCCTTGTCCTGGCCGGTGCTGTGGTGGGACTTGTGGTCCCCGACCACACTGCACCACTGGCCGACCACACCACCCTGTTCCTGGCCGTCATCATGTTCGGCATGGGGCTCACACTGCGCCCGGTGGATTTTGCCGTCGTGGTGAGCAACCCCAAGGCCGTGATCCTGGGTGTCCTGGCCCAGTACACGATCATGCCCCTGCTGGGGTGGGGCATCGCCCAGGTGCTCGGGCTGCCGCCGATGCTGGTCGCCGGCATGGTCCTGGTGGGGGCAGCACCCGGGGGGACCGCCTCCAACGTCATCGTCTACCTCGCCCGTGGTGATGTGGCCCTGTCCGTGGCGATGACGTCCTTGTCGACGCTGCTGGCCCCCTTCGTCACACCCCTGCTGGTGCTGGCACTGGTCGGCCAGGACCTCCAGGTGTCACTGAGCCAGATGTTCCTGTCCATCCTGCAGATGGTGCTCGTACCGGTGGTGGCCGGGCTGCTGCTGCGCACCTTCGCCGACCGGTGGGTCACCCCGGTCCTGCCGGTGCTGCCCCTGGTCTCGGTGACCGGGATCGTTCTGGTGGTGACCGGGATCGTGGGGGCCAACGCCGACGCGGTTCTGACAACCGGCCTGGTGGTTGCTCTGGCGGTGATCGTGCACAACACGCTCGGTCTTGTTCTGGGTCACCTGGTGGGTCGGATCGGCCAACTGCCCGAGGCGGGCCGCCGCTCGGTGAGCATCGAGGTCGGAATGCAAAACTCCGGCCTGGCCGCAGCCCTGGCGCACGCACACTTTGCGCCCCTGGCGGCTCTGCCCGGCGCCCTGTTCTCGGTGTGGCACAACCTTTCCGGCGCAGCGGTGGCCACTTACTGGGCCCGCCGAGCCCCCCAGGACTCCACCGCCCCCGAGGAGGTCGAGAGCCACCGCACCTGAACCGTGTCCGGCCCCGGCGGGGCCCCTCGTTCTGCCCGGTCAGTCGGGGCTCGGGGCGCCCGCAGGCTCTTCCTGGCGCCGCGCGGGGTCCTTCATGTCCACGGTGTCGCGCAGGTGCACCCGAGGCAGGAAGATCACCACCGCCAGGCCCACCACGGCCACCCCCATCGCGACCAGGAACAGATCACCGGTGGCCGAACCGTAGGCACCGGCCACGATCTCCCGCATCATCGGCGGCATCGCCTGCATGTTCAACGTGTCGCTGCCCGCGGCGGCCGCACTCGCGGGGTCGACCCCGGCCCGGTCCAGCCCGTCGCCGACCGTGGTCGCCACCCGTGAGGCCAACACCGCGCCCAGCACCGACACACCGGTGGTGCCACCCAAGGAGCGGAAGAAGGCCACCGCGCCACTGGCCGCACCCACGTCCCGCAACGGCACGGAGTTCTGCACCACCAACACCAGGTTCTGCATGCTCATGCCCACACCGGTCCCGGCCAGCGCCATCCCCAGGGCCACGTACGGCAACGGCGTCGAGGCCTCCAGGAACGACAACGCGGTGAAACCGGCGGTGAGCATCACCATCCCGGTGACCACGTAGGACTTGACCCGCCCCGATCGCGAGACCATGCGTCCGGCCACGGTGGAGGAGATCAAGGTGCCCAGCATCAGCGGCAGTGTCATCAACCCCGCCTCGGCGGGGGAGTAGCCACGGGCGAGCTGGAAGTACTGGCCCATGAACACCGCACCACCGAACATCGCCAGGCCCACCGCAGTACTGGCCACGATCGCGATCGCGCTCTCACGTCG
Source organism: Candidatus Nocardiopsis merdipullorum (assembly GCA_019115445.1). GTDB lineage: Bacteria > Actinomycetota > Actinomycetes > Streptosporangiales > Streptosporangiaceae > Nocardiopsis > Nocardiopsis merdipullorum. The sequence continues at coordinate 12,427 of DXDP01000223.1, read as the reverse complement.
CAGGACCAGCCGCAGCGGCACGATCGGCTCGGCCACTTGTGACTCCACCCATACGGCTGCGCCGAGCAGCAGCAGGGCACCCCCGGCCATGGCGGCGCTCGGCCAGGAAACCCATGTGAAACCCTCACCCACGAAGGTCACCCACAGCAGCAAAAGGCTGACCCCGGAGGCGATGAGGAGCGCACCGGCGTAGTCGATCCTGGTCTCGGGGCGTCGGGTGTCGGGCAGGTGCAGGGTGCGGGTGAGGACCACCATCGCCACGAGCATGAACGGCACCCCGATGAGGAAGCACCACCGCCAGCCGCCCCAGGGCAGTCCCGCCAGCATTCCGCCCAGCAGTGGTCCACCGACGGTGGCCACACCCATGATCGAACCGATGTAGCCGTTGAGTTTTCCACGTTCCTTGGGGCTGATCAGGGTGGCGATGACCACCTGCACCAGCACCTGGGAGGCACCCATGCCCAACCCCTGGATCGCACGAAAGGCGATGAGTTGGCCGGTGCTCTGCGCAAACCCGCACAGCAGCGAGGAGGTGATGAACAGGACGACCGCAACCTGCAGCAACCGTTTCTTGTCGAACAGGTCGGAGAGTTTGCCCCACACCGGTGTCGAGGCCGTCGAGGCCAGCAAGGTGGCGGTGACCACCCATGTGTACTGCGACTGGGTCCCGTTCAGCGACCCCACGATCTGGGGCAGTGCCACGCCCACGATCGTGCCGCTGAGCATGGTCACACCCAAAACGGTGAGTAGTCCGACCAGTGACCGCCGTACCGACGTGTCCGCCGAGAGTGCTGAACCCAAGGAGACCCCTTGCAGAAGTAAACGCAGTTGACCCAACCCGAGAATCTTACATGCATGTGATGCAAAAATGCCCACTGGGCAAGTTTTACCGTTGGGTAGGGTCTTCTGTGTGGGCAAAGGGTTGCGTGAGCGCAAAAAGGAAGAGACACGGTGGGCCGTCCACGAGGCAGCCATGCGCCTGGCCGTCGAACACGGCTTCGACACCCTCACCGTCGATGCCATCGCCGAGGCCGCGGGCATCTCCCGACGTACCTTCTCCAACTACTTCACGGGCAAGGAGGAGGCCCTTTTGTACAAGGGGGAACGACGCACCGCCGACCTGGTCCGGGCCTTGCGTGCACGCCCCACCCACGAGAGCGCCTGGACCGCCCTGCGGGCCGCCGTGCGCAAGGCCTACCACGCACCTTCGCTCGGTACCGACCGCGAATGGGTCCAGCGCACCCGGTTGGTGCGCACCCACCCCTCCCTGCTGGCCCGACAGCTCGCACATCAGCACGCCCTTGCCCGTGACCTGACACAGGCTCTGAAGGGGCGCCGCCTGCCCACCGGGATGACCCGCCCGGCGCTGCTGGTGGCCGCCACCCTGTCGGCTCTGCGCATCGCCCTGGAGGAGTGGATCGACGTCGACGACGACCGTTCGATGCTCGACGCCATGGAGCAGGCCCTGGACGAGGTCGCCGTCCCTTTCGCCACCTGACCCAGGGCACCACCCATCGTGCCCTGTATGGTCGCCACTGAGTCTTCCGCACCTTTTGTCGGAAATTACCGGAGTGCGGACCGGTGGAACCGAGCACGAGGAAAGGCCGAGGATGAGCGAACCACGCAAACTGCTGGACCGTGTGTACGCCCTGAAGAACCCCGCCGAGTGCGAGAGCACCTACGACGAGTGGGCCGCCACCTACGAGCACGACACCACACAAGGCATGGGATACGCGGCCCCCACAAGCGCCGCCGAACGACTGAGCCGGCTGCTGCCCGACCGGGCACAGGCCGAGGTCCTCGACGCAGGCTGTGGCACCGGACTGGTCGGCGCCGCACTGGCCGGGCACGGCCTGAAGACCATCGACGGGATCGACCTGTCCTCGGCGATGCTGGAACACGCACGCGCCAAAGGCATCTACCGCGCCCTGAACAAGGCCGACATGACACAGCGCCTGCCCATCCAGGACAACTCCTACGACGCGGTGATCTGCGTCGGCACCCTGACCGAAGGACACGTGGGCCCCGAAGCACTCGACGAACTGGTGCGCGTGGCCCGCCCCGGCGCCCCGATCGTGGTCACCGTCCTGGACCGCATCTGGGAACCCCTCGGATACCAGGCCCGCGTCCAGGCCCTGGAAAACAACAAGACCGCACGCCTGGAAGAAAGCGTCCCGCAGAGCGTCTACCACACCAAGGAGAACATCACCTGCAACCTGGCGGTGTTGCGCGCCCTGTGACCCCGAGAAAAAGGCCCGGCCCCTTCCTCCGGGGCCGGGCCCCGGGCACGCCCGAAGACCCAGATCCTCCCCCACACAAGACCCAAGGTATTTTCCCGCACCCGGTGCACGTGGTCGTTCTGTACCGAAATGGCGCACACGACATGCCGGACCCTCTGCGTTGTGAGGAAAGGCCCAGGTAGTCGAGTTAGTCTCGCCCTCGAAGAACGGGTATGGCCCGCCGAAACAATGTTCGGGGACCCAAGGAAACCGACATTCCTCCGGTTTTACGAAAAGGGTCGCTTCGAGGGGATTCCATGCAATTTCTGCTCAGAGGCATGCGCTACCTGTGGCGCCAAAAACGCCCCGCAGCCGCGGCCACAACGGCCGGAACGACACTACTGCTCCTCGTCCTGGCAGGAACCGGGACCATCACCCCCGGACAGGCCCTGCTGACCGCGGCCCTGGGCACAATCATCGCAGGCCTGGCCACGACCCTGTTCATGCTGTACCGCCTCGACCAACGCACCGGCGACGTACGACGCGCGGTCTTCGGAGGCGGAGCACTCCTGACCTCCCAGGAGATGGCCGGAATCGCAGAACGGGCCAAGGGCGCCCGCATCCGCGCCGAAGACCTCTACGACCAAGGCCACCTCCAAGAAGCCGTCGACGAACTCATCCCCTACGCCGCCTTCGACGACCGGGCCGACCACGCCCGCCGCCGCATGATGAGCGAACGCCGAGCCCTCGGTCCCCTCCTGGACCTGCCCGAACGCGCCACCCCCACCTACGAACCGATCCCCGGCAGAGTCCTGCACGTGGTCTCCAACGCACTGCCCAACAGCCAGGTCGGCTACACCGTACGCACCCACCACATCGTCACCGCCCAACGCGAAGCAGGCCTGGACCCCCACGTGGTGACCTTCACCGGCTGGCCCATCAAGGCACACCACGACACCGCCCCCGTACGCGAGGTCGACGGAATCCCCTACCACCGCGTCCGCCCCGGACAACAGATCAAACCCGGCCTCCAAGAACGCATCGACGCCGCCATCACCGCCGTCACCACCCTGACCCAACGCCTACGCCCGGCCGTACTGCACGCCGCCAGCGACCACAAGAACGCCACCGTCGCCCTCCACGTCGGCCGCACCCTGGGCATCCCCGTGGTCTACGAACTCCGCGGTTTCCTGGAAGAGACCTGGATCTCCGGAGAAGAGAACGGCACACGACGAGGCAGCGAACGCCACCACCTGCTCGTGGAACGCGAAACCTCGGTCCTGCGCGAGTCCGACGCCGTGGTCACCCTCGCCCACACCATGCGCCAAGAGATCGTCGAACGCGGCGTGGACCACGACAAAGTGGTACTCGCCCCCAACGCGGTGGACCCCGAACTGCTCCGGGCACGCCCCGACGGTGGTGCCTACCGCACCGAACTCGGCATCGACACGCAGGCATTCGTCATCGGATCGGTCTCCACCCTCACCCACTACGAAGGTTTCGACACCCTCATCCAGGCCGCGGACCACCTGCACCGGCAAGGACACCACATCCGGATCCTGCTCGTCGGCGACGGGGCCGCCCGTGACGACCTACGTGCCCAGGCCCGCCGCCTGGGCCTGGAGAAGATCTGCCTGCTGCCCGGCAGAGTGAGCCCGAAGGAGGCCCTGCGCGCACAGGCCGCCCTCGACGTCATGGTCGTGCCCCGACTCGACCGGCGTGTGTGCCGCCTGGTGACCCCGCTCAAACCCGTCGAGGCCATGGCGTTGGGCATCCCGGTGGTGGCCAGCGACCTACCGGCCCTGCGTGAACTGCTCGACGACGGCAACTCCGGCACCCTTGTCCCCGCCGAGGACCCCCAAGCCTTGGCCGAGGCCGTGGGGGTGCTCATGGAGGACACCGCACTACGCAGGCAACAGGTCAAGGCCGCCCGTGAGCAGGTCCTGACCACCCGCACCTGGGAACGCAACGCCAAGGTCTACCGTGATCTGTACACAGAACTAGGAGCCACCTCCTGAACCCACCGACCCGGCCCCTTGGCCCGGTGGGCACACCGGGCCAAGGGGCCGAACCGTCGGGGGTGTCCGAGCGAAGAGCGTGTGCCCGTACTGTGGGAAGGCGTCGACGGCTTCCCTCTTCGCGCCCCCGCGCGGTCGTTTTCTCACCAGAAGGTTTCCCGGCATGCCTGTGCCCAGGTTTCCCCTGTCCCTCGTCGCTCTGGCCCTGGTCCTGTCGGTCTGTGCTCCCGGGGACACCTCCGAAAGCGCCGAGGACCGGGCACGACAGGAGCAGGACTCACCCCGGCCGGGCCCGGCCGAGGACGCACTACCCTACATGGAGGCCTTGGCGGACGTGTACAGCCGGGAAGGGATGGAGGAAGGGCTGGAATTGGCCCACCCCGACCACCCGGCCCACGGTTACTTCCAGCACCAGATCGGCATCGTCCAGGCCGACATCCGCAGTGGCTTCTTCTCCAGAGTGGCCTCGATGGAGCTGGTCGGTGACAACATCCAGGTCTGCAGGGACCACGACGGGGGCTGCGCGGCCTTCCGCGACTTCGTCTTCGTGGACGGACTCGTCGCTGATTTTCAGGTGAACGGCAACCCTCTCGGGAAGAATTTCTTCCCCGGGTCGGCCGAGAAGTCCCGTAACGGGGTGAGCGTATCGGTCATCAGCAGCCACTACTCCTTCGCACTGGATGTCCTTTCGGTACTCCTCGACGTGGAGACCGACTCGGGAACCGAGGTCACCGCCACCGATTCCTGGTACGTCGGACAGGACGGCACCAACTATCTGGTCGACCCGGACAGCGGGGTCGCCGGGCAGGACCACTTCTCCCCGGCCACGTCGGGGCAGGTCCTGCTCCAATACCCGCAGGCCCCACCACGGGGGGAGGTCGGGCTCGTCCTGGAGTGCGTCCAGGGCTGCCAGGGTGGGAACACCTTCATGCTGCCGCTGGACTGACCCTGCTTCCGTGCCCGCCCCATCACCCGCACAAGAGCATCGTTGACGCAGGGGCCGTCATCCCTGGTCCCTGCCATGGTGTCAGGGGAACAAAGGTCCACCCCAAGACGCACCTTGTCCTACATGTCAGTTTACTCCTGCTTCGTGGACGCTGAGATCGTCTCGGGACAAGAAAAAGAGGGGTTCTCCACGAAGGCATCGAATGCGTCACCCCATCGGTGCTAACCTGTGAGGGTTCGAGCTTTGTTCGACTCTTCCTCAGAAATGCCCTGGTCAGGCCATTCTCGTGCGATGCACGGTCCTTTGTCGAACAGCAGAGGAGCTTTCCGGTTCCAGGGTCGCAGCACTGATCTTCCGTGGACTCGACGACATGCTTTCTTCCCCACGCGTGGAACCACGCGTGGCAGAACCCGCGAAGGAAATGGTGAATGGCTGGTATCAAGGCCCCCCTTGCCTCACGTCTCCACCTGGCCGTTCGGCGCACTTCCCACCGGAAGTTCGCAGCCACCCCTCGCAAACCCACGGCCTCGCGTGAAGGTTCCCCGCCGCGCGCTGTTTCGGTGGTGGGGGGGCCGTGCGACCTTGTTCGTTCGAGGTACCCGCCCCAGAAGGCCCTGACGGAGACGGTCGAAGGACCGGCCCGACGCGTGGAGAAGGCCTGCGAAGGCGACCACACCACGGTCTTGCCCACGACGGAGCCGCCTTCCGTGGAGCTGTGGGGAGGTAACGGGTGATCGGTGCTCTGACTTCCGGGTTCATGTTGGGTCTGGCCCTCATCGGCCCGATCGGCCCCCAAAACCTCTACGTGATCCGCGCCGGGCTCGCCCTGCCGCCCGTGCGGGTCCTGGTGGTGATCCTGGCCGCGACGCTGTGCGACGCGCTGCTGATCACCCTGGGGACCGCCGGCGCCGGGGCGGCGGTCACCGAGATCCCCGGCATGCTCGGTTTCCTGCTCGCCGCCGGGGCCGCCTTCCTCGTGTACCTCGGTGTGAAGTCGCTCAGGGCCCGGCCCCCCGAGATGGAGCTGCCCTCCGAGGGCGGCCGTGGTGGGGCAACCAAGCTGCTGACCCGCCAAACGGTGGGGGTGTCGTTGCTCAACCCGCACGCGATCCTCGACACCACCGTCGTGATCGGTGCCACGGCGGCCGCTCTTGGCTCAGGTGCACGTCTGCCTTTCGCCGTGGGGGCCGTGGGGGCCTCGTTCCTGTGGTTCCTGCTGATCGGGTTCGGAGCCAACGTCTTCAAGAGCCGGATGACCCCTGTCGTCGCTCAGCGGATCGAGGTGGTCTCCGGGATCGTGCTGTTGCTGTTCGCAGCCAAACTCGGGGGAGACCTGCTCGGTGAGCTCGGCCTCTGGGGCGGATAGTCCACAAGGGTCGGCCCGGTGACGCATGGACTCCCCGAGGAAGACCTCGCGGGAAACCGACCGAAGCCCAACATCGCTGAGTTCGTGCGGCGTGGCCGGTCGTGGGGTTCCACACCACGGCGGAGATCGCAAGCGCCTTGGAGCTGGGGCCGGATGTGGCCACATCAGTGACCACGATCGGCAAAAAATGTTACCTTCTGGCAGAAGATGGAGAGGAAATTACCTACCAGGAATAAGAATTGATCCTGGTCAGGGCCTGCTTTCGAAGTGGTGGCAGAAGGGAACGACCGACACAGAACCCTACGGCGATCCGGCCGCGCCGTAGGCGGCTTGTCGTCGGGCAGTGTTTCGGTGTTCCTCGGTCTCATTTTGTTTTCGGAAAAAAAATTCTCTCCCAGGGTGGTGTATTCGTCACAGTGCGTGTTATCGTGATCTCCGATAAAACGGATTCTGACATCCCACGGGAGAAATTCTTGTGACATCGAACGACGCCATCCACCGTTCCGAAAAGAACAATACGGTCTCCTACGACTTCACACGGTTGGGAAAGGACGTTCGCCGAAGGCTGCGGCCACTGACCAAGCTGGACAACTGGCACGCCCCACTGAGCGTCGGCCTTGACTACCTCGGTATCGCGCTGTGCGTCTGGTTATGCGTAGGGGTTTCTTGGTGGTTCTATCCGCTCGCACTGATCTACATCGGTTCGACCCAGCGCGGCTTCGTCAACCTCCTGCACGAGTCCACCCACAAGGTCCTGGCGAAGAACCCCCGGTTCAACCTGCTCCTCGGAACCGTGTTCAGCGGTTACCTGGTGTTCCACATGTACAACCCGTACCGGGCGAGTCACATCGGCTTTCACCACCGATTTCTGGGAGACCCCGAAAAAGACCCCGACTACTCCTTCCACCGTGAGGTCGGGATCTACGACCACACGACGGGAAACCGGTCGTTCTTCCTCCGCAACATCGCCCTTGCACTCCTGGGCATGCGGTCCTTGTCGTACCTGATCTACGTCGTAAGGGACCGGATCCTGTTCAGCAGCAACGGCGTCGCCGTCTCGATGCCGATCCGTATGCGCACGGAGCGCGTGCTGTTGACCGCGCAATGGTTGGTGATCCTCGGTGTCGCGGCGGCGTTCGGCTGGCTGCACCTGCTCCTGCTGCTGTGGTTCGTCCCGATGCTGACCGTGGCCATCGCGATCGGATGGTTGACCGAGCTCGCCGAGCACTACCCGCTCCCGGAGAGCGAGGAGCACCCACTGCTGATGACCCGCAACCGGCACGGATGGGCGCTCGAACGATTCCTGTTCGGACGGCACAACGACAACTACCACCTGGTCCACCACCTGCACATGGGCATACCGTTCTGGAACATGAAACGTGCACACCACGTGCTGCTCGGCGATCCGGCGTACCAGAAATGGGACGGCCTCTGGTCGGGGATCCTGTTCCGGCGCCCGGGCGAGCGCGGACGTGAGACGTTGATCAGCTACGCCGCCCGGTACCGGGAGAGCAAACGCACCGGCACGATGCCCCAGGGGACATCATTCGCACAGGCCGCGATGCTGGAAGCCGCACTGTAGCCACCCCGTGGCCCCCCACACGCCCGAGGAGGGCACCGTATCGATGACCCCCCCGAAGAACCGCCAGGCACCACCCGACCCCTCCGACACCGAAGCGCGATGGGCGTTGAAGGCGTTGGCCGCCGACCCACGTCTGCGCGAAGCGTTCCTCGACTCGCCGCTGCCGGCCTCCGTGCTCCAACCGGCCGCGGACCGCTACATCGTCGCCGCGGACATCGAAGGGCTACTGCCGAAACTGGAGACCCTCACCGCCAAGGGGTACCGCACCGGGGTCGAACAGGTGGGCGAGGAGGCGCGCACCACCGACGAGGTCGACGCCGTCATCGCGGGTTACCTCACGCTGATGGAACGACTGCGAACCGACTCGACCATGACCGCACCGGTCCAACTGGGGTTCGACCTCAGCAACGTCGGTTTGCTCAAATCACGTGACACGGCCCGGGCGAACACGGCACGGTTGCTCGACGCCGGGGCCGAGCTCGGGTCGAACATCGTCCTGAGCATGGAGCGTTCGAGTTTCGTCGACGACATCCTGACGGTCTTCCATGACCTGGCGCCCCGGCACGGCAACATCGGCCTGACCGTCCAGGCCCACCTCCACCGCACGGCCGACGATCTGCCGAAACTGTTGTCCCAAGGCCGCAAGATCCGGCTGGTCAAGGGTGTCTACTGGGAGAACGAGGACGTGGCCCTCCCCCGTGGGCAGGAGCTGAACGATCGTTACGTCACGCTCAGCGAAAAGATCATCGAGGCGGGCGTGCCACTTACGACGGCAACACACGACACGGACCTGCTGGCCCGGTTGAAGAACGACGGGGTACTGGACGCGGCCGTCGAGGTCGAGATGCTGCACGGAGTACAACCGGCACTGTTGCGCGACCTCAAGAACGATGGGGTGCCGTGCCGCGTCGCCACCGTCTACGGCGCCAACTGGTGGCTGCATTTCCTCCACCGGCTGTCCGAGTACCCCCAGAACGTCGTCACCGCGCTCGCGGACCTGGCCGATCCGGGCCGGGTCCGTTTCGGAACTCTCTACTGAAGGAGCCAGATTGACCGACACAGCGAGCCGCCCACTCGTGGCGATCGTCGACGGCTACTCGACCGGCAACTTCCTGCCCACCGCGTTCAACACGCGGGGCGCGGACGTGGTGCACGTGCAGAGCACCCCGGAGTGGCTGACCTCGATGCTCCTCCCGGACCTTTCCCACTACGTCGGAAACATCGTCCACACCTCGATCGAGAAGACCGTGGCCGAGCTGTCCGCGCGCGGTGTGATCGCCGTCGTGGCCGGCCAGGAACCCGGCGTGCCCCTGACCGACGAACTGTCGACGGCCCTGGGCGTGGCATCCAACGGCACCACCCACTCCAAGGCCAAACGCGACAAGTTCGCAATGACGGAAACGGTACGGGCGGCCGGTATTCGGTGCGCGGCCCAGCACGTGGCGACAACGGCCGACGCACTCGCGGAGTGGGCTGGTGCGCTGGGCACCACACCAGTCGTCGTCAAACCACTGAGTTCGGCCTCGACCGACGGGGTGCACATCTGTGACGACGTCGACGCTGTGCGCACCGCCGCCCAGTCCGTGCTGTCGACGCGAGACATCTTCGACCTGCCGAACCGTCACGTCCTGGGCCAGTCCTACCTCGACGGCGACGAGTACATCGTCGACACGGTCAGCGCCCAGGGACGACGCTTCGTCGTCGGGGTGTGGCGGTACCAGAAGAACCTGGTGAACGGGAAGAACATCTACGACCGGGACGTCCTGATGCCCGCTGACGAAGATCCCGTCCCAGAACTCATCGCCTACACCGACCGCGTCCTCGACACGTTCGGCATCGACTGGGGGCCCACCCACACCGAACTGAAGATGACCTCGAACGGTCCGGCGCTGGTCGAAATCGGCGCCCGTTCCAACGGGAACATGAACCCGGGATTCCACGACGTGTGCCTGGGACACAACCAGGCGGATCTCATCGCTCTGGCCCACCTCGACCCGGGGCGTTTCGTCGACGAGTACGGCGACCGCGTGTACCACATGCGTCAGCCAGCGGTCGTCTACAACGCTCCTTCCACCCGCTCGGGTGTGATCACCGCGATCGACGAGGCCACGGTGAAGGAGATCGAACAGCTGGAGACCGTCCATCTCCTCAGCGTCAAGCTCGCCCCCGGCAAGGAACTGAAACAGACGATCGACCTGCTCACGTCCCCGCTGCGGGTCTTCCTCACCGGGCCCCGAGAGGAAGCGATCGACGCCGATTACCATCGGGTGCGGGCGTTGAAGGACAAGGTGTACCGTATCTGATGCTGCGGTCGACCATCCAGACACTCCGACGCCTGCCACCCCAGCTCCAGGCGTTGTTCGTCACGACATTGATCTTTCGGGCCGGAACCATGGCGTTCCCGTTCCTGTCGGCCTACCTCATTGGAAACGGCGGCCTGTCCGCCGGCGAGGCCGGTGCGATCGTCGGGGCCTACGGGGTGGGGGCACTGCTCGCTGACCTGGCCGCGGGCCCACTGCTCCGGTTGGCCGGCGGCCACACCGTCATGGTGGCGGGACTGATCTCCAACGGCGTACTGGTCGCGGTGATGCCGTTCCTGGAGGGTGCGTTCTTGCTACTGGTGGCGACGGTCGTGTGGGGGTTCTGCTACGAGACCTTCACCCCGGCCTCGTACACGACCATCGTACAAAATTGCGACGAGTCGATCCGCAAGGTCGCGTTCTCGGCCCACCGTTTGGCCATCAACCTCGGTATGGCGGTCGGCCCGGCCGTCGGCGGCCTCCTCTACGCGGTACAGCCGACCCTCCTGTTCTGGGTCAACGCCGTGGTCGTCCTGGCGGCGGCGGGTTTCCTGCTCAGCCGGCGTTTCGAGTCGGCGCCGACCACCTCGGCGCCACCGGCCCGGCCCGGGCGCCTGGTCAGCAGCACCTGGCGCGGCGAGTCCCGGTTCTGGACCTTCTTCGTCCTGTCCTTGCCGATCCACGTCGCCTTCGCCCTTCCCCCGGTGTTCCTGAGCGCCTTCGTGGTCATCGAGCGTGAACTCTCCAGCAACTGGGTGGGGGCCATCTTCGCGTTCAACGCCGCACTCATCGTCCTGTGCGAGGTCCCCCTCAACACAGCCATGCGCACGATGAGCCACAACGCGAGCCTGGTGATCGGCTACGCGCTGACCGCCGCCGGTTTCGCGTTGATGGGACTGATGGGGTCGGGGTGGGGGCTCGTGGCGGCGACGGCCGTCTGGTCCGCCGCCGAGATGATCGTGTTCCCGGCCCTGATGCACTACGCCGGCGATATCTCCGAACCGGAGATCGTCGGCCGCAACATGGGGCTCTACTCGGCCGGGGTGAACGTGGGACTGATTGCGGTGCCCAGCCTCGCCCTGACCTGGGCTAACAGCATGGGACCCGGTTCGCCGTGGCTGATCGCGGCGGCGCTCACCGCTGGGGCGACCGTCCTGATCGTGGCGGTCCATCGTGCCGGTGCCCTGTGGTTGACCCCGAGCTGGGCGCGGGTCGCGGAATGAGGACGGTCCACCTCAACAACGCCGGTGCGGGCCTGATGCCGTCCGAGGTCGTCGACACGATGATCGACTACCTGCACAGGGAGGCCCGAGACGGCAGCTACGAGTGCGAGCACGTCTTCTCCGAGGTGGTCGAGGACGAGGTGTATCGACTGATCGGCCAACTCCTGGGTGCCGAACACACCGACGTGGCGCTCTTCGGTTCGGCGACGACCGCCTGGTTGGCGGCCGCTCAGACCGTCCCCCTCGTCGCTGGTGACGAAGTTTGGGTGACCCCTTACGAATACGCCGGCAACCTGATCGTCCTGTCCAGGATGCGGCACAGGTTCGATGTCACGATCCGCACGGTACCGTTGCACGCCAACGGAGACCTGAACCTCGAATGGTTCGCCGCGAACCTGTCCGAACGGTGCGCACTGGTGTCGGTGCCGCACGTGCCCTCCGGCTGCGGGATCGTCAATCCGGTCGAGCAGATCGGCCAGCTCCTGGACGGACACCGCGCACTGTACTTCGTCGACGGTTGTCAGGCGGTCGGCCAGATCGACGTCGACGTGGGGCGCATCGGCTGCGACCTCTACACCGGGGCGGGACGCAAGTTCCTGCGTGGACCTCGCGGCACCGGATTCTCCTACACCCACGCCAGACTCCGGGACTCCGCGGCTCTTTCCTTCCACGACCTGCACGTCGCCTCCGTCGGTGCCGCACCGCACGCGACGGTCACCGTCGACACGGACAGCGCCCGGATCTGGGAGACCGCCGAACGTTCGACCGTGGCG
>DXDP01000017.1 GCA_019115445.1 Candidatus Nocardiopsis merdipullorum | reverse complement strand
GGCCCTCCTACACGGAAAGGGTGAGGCCGGTGGAGCGGGTGTCCCTATGCGTTGAGCCTTTCCACCAGGGCGTGGTATTCGTCCCAGAGTTCGTTCGGCATGTGGTCGCCGAAGATCGTGAAGAACTCGGGGACCAGAGCGGCCTCCTGCTTCCAGATCTCACGATCCACGTCCAGGACGAATTTCATGTCCTCTTCGGAGATGTCCAGGCCCTCGATGTCGATACCGACGACGGTCGGCAGGTGACCGATCGGGGTCTTGACAGCCTCGACCTCGCCTTCGAGACGCTGGACGATCCACTTGATGACACGGCTGTTCTCCCCGAAGCCGGGCCAGACGATACGGCCGTCGTCGTCCTTCTTGAACCAGTTCACGTAGAAGATCTTCGGCAGCTTGGACTCGTCGGCCTTCTGCCCCACCTTCAGCCAGTGGGCGAAGTAGTCACCCATGTTGTAGCCGCAGAACGGCAACATCGCGAACGGGTCGCGGCGTAGTTCACCGACGGAACCCTCGGCGGCGGCGGTCCTTTCGGAGGAGACGTTGGCGCCCAGGTAGACACCGTGCTGCCAACCGAAGGACTCGTTGACCAACGGTACGGCGGTGGCGCGTCGGCCACCGAACAGGATCGCCGAGATCGGCACACCCGCCGGGTCGTCCCACTCGGGTGCGATGGTGGGTGCCTGCCCGGCCGGGGTGGTGAAACGGGAGTTCGGGTGAGCGGCGGGCTCGTCGGAGTCCGGGGTCCAGCGGCGGCCCTTCCAGTCCGTGAGCTCGGCGGGCGGTTCCTCGGTCAGACCCTCCCACCACACGTCGCCGTCGTCGGTGAGGGCGACATTGGTGAAGATGCTGTTGCCCCACAGCGTGTCGACGGCGTTGGCGTTGGTCTTGACTCCGGTACCGGGAGCCACCCCGAAGAAGCCGGCCTCGGGGTTGATGGCCCGCAGTCGGCCCTCGTCGTCGAAGCGCATCCAGGCGATGTCGTCACCGACGGTCTCGACCTTCCATCCGGGGATGGTCGGCTGGAGCATGGCGAGGTTGGTCTTGCCACAGGCGCTCGGGAAAGCCGCCGCGATGTAGTGGGCCTTGCCCCCGGGTGGGGTGACCTTGAGGATCAGCATGTGTTCGGCGAGCCAGCCCTCGTCCCGGGCCATGGTCGATGCGATACGCAGCGCGTAGCACTTCTTGCCGAGCAGGGCGTTGCCGCCGTAGCCCGAACCGTAGGACCAGATCTCCCGGGTCTCGGGAAAGTGCGAGATGTACTTGGTGGAGTTGCACGGCCAGGGGACGTCCTCCTGGCCGGGCTCCAGCGGGGCGCCCACGGAATGGACCGCCTTGACGAAGTCGCCACGCTCCTCGATGAGACGCAGGGCAGCCGATCCCATACGTGCCATGATCCGCATGGACACCACGACGTAGGCGGAGTCGGTGATCTCGACACCGAGTTGGGAGATGTCGCCGCCGAGGGGGCCCATGCAGAAGGGAACGACGTACATCGTGCGCCCGCGCATGGCGCCTCGGAAAACTTCGTCGAAGGTGGCGCGCATCTCGTCCGGGGCGATCCAGTTGTTGGTCGGGCCTGCGTCCTCTTCGCGTTCGGAGCAGATGAAGGTGCGGTCCTCCACACGCGCGACGTCGCTCGGGTCCGATGTTGCGTAGAAGCTGTTGGGGCGTTTGGCCGGGTCGAGACGTTTGAAAGTGCCTTTGTCCACGAGAAGGTCCGTCAGCCGGGTCCACTCCTCGTCGGAACCGTCACACCACACGACCTCGTCGGGTTGTGTGAGTTCTGCGATCTCTCGTACCCAAGCAACGAGTCCTTCGTGTGTGGTCGGTACAACGCCCACATCGGTCCCCACGTCTGCAGTCACTGCGGCTCCTCCTCGAACGACGAGATCACTCGCATCATGAACGACGACTGCCCACAGTGACCAATTGGTATAGTCCAATGGTCTGAATATAGTCGCGTGAAAGTACGGATTCCGCTGCACAGCAAGGGGTTCAGGAAGTAGAGTGCCTGACGGGAAAACGTCTTCCCTCGCAGTGCTCCCACAGAGGTCGAGCCCGCTTTTCCAGGCCTTACGGGCCTTCGAGACCAAACAACGACACGCAGTGCCATTCGTCACACGCCGGCCCACGAGCGCCGAGCCGGCACGAATGGACCTCTCCCGGGCCGTGTCGCTCAGCGAAGTATGGCCACCGGCCCCTTGGCCCCGTGCAGCACAGAGTGGCTCACCGAACCAAGAAGAAGCCCCCGAAACCCCCCACGACCACGCGAACCCACCACGATGAGGTCCGCGGGGGTGGCTTCCTCCAGGAGAGCCACCACCGGGTGGGCGCGCACGACCAGGGGACGGATCGACACAGAAGGGTGGCGCAGGCGTAGATCGCCGAGTTCCTCCTCAAGGGCCTGGCGGGCCGCCTCGGCCGCGGTGGTGTCGTCGAACAACTCCGGGGGGATCGGGCCGGTGGCCGCGGCGAAGGCCACAAGAGGTTGCCAGGCACTCACCGCCACCAATTCGGTCTGGTAGAACTCCGCCTGGGAGAAGGCGAACCCGGCAGCCTTGCGGCTGGGTTCGGAGCCGTCGAGGCCGACGATCACCCTGCCCCGCACCCCGTGGGCGGCGGCGTGCTCGTGCGGCAGGACTATGACCGGAACGGGAGAGCGTGCGGCGAGTTCGATCCCGACCGAGCCGACGAAGGCCGCGACGATTCCGCTGAGTCCGCGGGAGCCCACCACGACCACGGAGGCACCGGGGGCGGTCGCCTCGGTCAGAAGGGCATCCACCGGTCTGTCCCAGGACAGGCGGGTCTGTATCTCCAGTTCGGGGAACAGCCGAAAGGCCCAGTCCGCCGCGTACTCCAGGATCCGCGTCGCGTTCTGGATGTCGTTCTCGTCCGGGGGGCGGGGCTCGACATGGGTGCCGCGTACGAACATCCCGACGGAGGCCAAGGGGCCTGCTGCGGCGACCACCCGTAGGCCGAGCCCACGCACAGAGGCCTGGTGGGCGGACCACTCCAGCGCGTGGCGACTGGAGTCCGTGCCGTCCACACCCACGATCACCCAACGTGTCGCGGCTGCGCCGTCCATCCCGTACGCCTTTCTCGTCGATCATCATCTGATCACGTGTCCACGGTGTTCCATGATGATGCCGTGCGAACACACACCCGCGTATAACAGTGCTGCCGCGACTTGGATGACGTAGGGCCCCTGACACAAACGGTCATGACACAGGACTCGCCCTGACACTCGGCATGACAAAGGCACACAAAACGGTTGCGTTGCGGGCCCGGTGGGCATCATCCGATGCACTCCCACCAGCCGAAACGACGAGCCCGAGACACTGCGTTCGGGGCCACCGCCGAGGCACACGGAGGCGCACATGTCCGCACCGAGCAAAGTCCACCTGCTCGACACAGGGGTCATGGAGTGCGATCACACATGGCTGCTGCTCAAACCCGGAAAAACAATCACCAACCGTTCTGACAAGGCCAAACCTGCCCCTTGGGGCACATGCCCCACGCACGCGGTCCTGGTCGAGCACCCCGAGGGACGTGTCCTGTGGGACACCGGCGTGCCACAGGACTGGGAAACCCGGTGGGAGCCGACCGGCCTGCAGGAATTCTTCCCCGTCCAGGACGGCACCACGTACCTGACCGACTCGCTCGCCTCTCTTGAGTTGCAGACCACCGACATCGACATCTTGGTGCTCAGCCACCTGCACTTCGACCACGCTGCCAACGCCAAACTGTTCGACAACGGCAAGACGCGGATCGTGGTCAACCGCAAGGAACACGAGGGCGCGTTCGGTTTCGACGGCCCCTTCAAGGGGGCCCACCTGAAGGTCGACTACGAGGGCATCGATTACAGCTTCGTCGACGGTGACACCGAGATCCTGCCGGGTGTCGACGTCATCGACACCCCGGGGCACACGTGGGGCACCATGTCGCTGCGGGTCGATCTTCCCGAGCAGGGAACCAAGATCTTCACCTCCGACGCGGTGTACATGGCCGACAGTTGGGGGCCGCCCGCGATCGGTGCGGCCATCGTGTGGGACAGCGTCCAATGGCTCGAATCGGTGGAGAAGCTGCGGTCCCTCGCCGAACGCACCGATGCCGAGGTGATCTTCGGCCACGACGCCGATCAGGCGGCCCGGTTGCCGTTTGCTCCGAACGGCTATTTTTCCTGACCGGCTCCAGGAGGTTTGTCGGAAAATGACGGAATACCAGAATGAAACGGTGTTCACGTGGGGTGCCACACCACTCAAGTTCGGTGCGGGCGCCGTCGACGAGATCGGCCACGACCTGGCGCAACAGGGAGCGCAGCGAGTGCTGATCCTGACCGACCCGGGCATCGTCGCCAGCGGGGTGCCCGAGCGGGTGGCCGAGGCGGCCAGAAGCAGCGGTCTCGACGTGGAGATCTACGACCAGGTCAAGGTGGAACCCACCGACGAGAGTGTCGGCGCCGCGGTGGAGTTCGCCCAGCAGTCCACCTGGGACGGTTTCGTCGCGGTCGGTGGTGGATCGAGCATCGACACCGCCAAGGCCGTCAACCTGATGACGACCTGGCCGGCAGATCTGTACGACTACGTCAACCCACCGATCGGTGGAGGCAAGGCACCGGACGGGCCGTTGAAGCCACTGGTGGCGGTACCCACAACTGCCGGAACGGGCGCGGAAACCACGCCGGTGTGCATCATGGACCTGAAAAGACACAAGGTGAAGTCGGGTATCAGCCATGCCCGGCTGCGACCGACCATGGCCGTGATCGATCCGCTGCTCACACTGCCCATGCCACCGGAGGTCACCGCCGCATGCGGCATGGACGTGCTCTGTCATGCGTTGGAGTCCTACACCGCCAAGCCGTTCCACGCCTTTGCCCGGCACCGGCCCGAGACCCGGGTCGCCTACTGCGGGGCCAACCCGATCTCCGACGCGTGGGCCGAGCAGGCGCTCGGGCTCCTTGCACGTTCCTTCCGCAAGGCCGTGCTCAACGGTGGGGATCTGCAGGCACGTACCGACATGATGCTCGCTGCGACGTTCGCGGGCATGGGGTTCGGCAACGCGGGGGTGCACATCCCACACGCTTGCGCCTACCCGTTGGCGGGTCAGGTGCGAAGCTACCGGCCGGGCAGCTACCCGCAGGACGAGGCGTTGCTCCCACACGGCAAATCGGTCTCCCTCACGGCACCGGCCACGTTCGCGTACACGTTCCCGACCGATCCGGACCGTCATCTGCGCGCGGCACGGATGCTGGACCCGATCGCTCCCGAACCCGAGGAACCCGCCGAACTCCTGCCCTCGGTGCTGGCGCGACTCATGCGTGACATCGGTGTCCCGAACGGTATCGGTGGTGTGGGGTTCGAAGAGTCCGACCTTTCGATGCTGGTGGAGGGCACCCTCAAGCAGGAACGACTGTTGGCCATAGCGCCGCGTCGGGTCGACGGCGAGCAGCTCGAGAACATCTTTCGTGCATCGTTGCAGAACTGGTGAGTGCTGTGCGGATCTACGACTACGTCTGTGCACGTGGCCACCGTTTCGAGGCGTTGGTGGCGGACGCGGACGGCCCGGGTCCGGTGTGCGAGCTCTGCGGCGCGCGGGGCCGCCGCAGGCCGTCCGCGGCCGGGCTCAGCGGTGTCGCCGACCCGGGGCCTTCCCGAGAGGAGGCGCCGAAGAGTTGGCTCTCCACCGACCGGGGAGACCGGGAGACGGTGCGTCACTGGCACGAACAGATGCGGCGGCGGGAATCGCTGGAGGAGAAGTATCCCGAGCTGGCCGGGGATCGGCGTCCGGTGATCACCCACGAGGGCCGGTTCACCGGGGCACCTCTGCGGGCGGGTGACCCGCTGCCGGGTTCACCTTCCGACACCCCTCGTTGATGCCTGGGGGCCGCACCGTTTCACGGGACCTTCGTGCGGCGTGTCCGACCGCTCAGGTCTTGCGCAGACGGACCCGACGCACCCGGTGATCGTCACCCTTGTACAGCACAAGGGTGGCCCGCCCGCGGGTGGGCCTGATGTTCTCCACGAGGTTGACCTCGTTGATGGTGCGCCAGGTGTTGGCGGCAAAGTCCAGGGCCTCCTCCTCGTTGATGGAAGTGGCCATGTGGTGGAAGTAGGAGCGTGGGTCGGAAAAGGCGGTACGTCGCAGCTCACGGAAGCGGTTGAGGTACCAGGTGCGGATGTTCTCGACCTTGGCGTCGACGTAGATGGAGAAGTCGAAGAAGTCGGCAACAGCCATGTGACCGGCCGTTGCGGGCTGCAGGACGTTGATGCCCTCGACGATGAGGATGTCGGGGCGGCGGACCTCTTGGAGCTCCCCCGGGATGGTGTCGTAGTGCAGGTGGGAGTAGACGGGGATGTCGATACGTTCGATACCGGCCTTCATCTTCGAGACGAAACGGACCAGTCTGCGACGGTCGTAGCTTTCCGGGAAACCTTTGCGACGCATGAGGCCCCGGGCCTCGAGGACGGCGTTGGGGTGGAGGAAGTTGTCGGTGCTGACGAGTTCGACGTTGGGGTGATTGGGCCACTGGGCCAGCAGGGAACGCAGAAGTCGTGCCGTGGTGGACTTGCCCACCGCCACGCTGCCGGCGACACCGATGATGAACGGTGACGGGCGGTCGGACTCTCCGAGGAAGGCCCGAACCGCGGAGTGGCGCTGCTGGGTGGCTCCCACGTAGAGGTTGAGCAGGCGCGACAACGGAAGGTAGACGTCACGCACGTCATCCAGGGAGGTGGGGTCGGTCGTTCCTCGCAGCTCGGCGAGGTCCGCTTCGGTCAGGGACAACGGTGTGGAGGCCCGAAGACCTGCCCAGGCCTTCCGGTCCAGTTCCACGTACGGCGAGGAGAAGCCGTTCTTCGTCGGGTGAGACACGGTTGACCACCTTAAAGTAGATGCCCACCTGCCTTGGGCACCCGGCCCCCGAAAATGGCCCCCCACGCCATGTCGATGAGCAGAACGTGCCGGAAACCACGGGGCCGTTTCGATGTCACACAAGATTTTTTGTTCCCGCCCGGCCGGGTGGAACCGGTTCCACCCGGCGCGCCCGCAACTCTCCCACCTGCGGAGCAAACCTTCCGTATACCGAATGGTCTACACCGTCAACTGCGTAAATAGCCAGTGGTATAGGCCAATGGCTGGTCGATTCCGGGTCCGGCCTCGTTTACTCTGAAGGCCGTGGGAAGGAAGAGAACTTCCTCGCAGGCGACGTCGCCGCATTCATCGCACACACCAGCGAAGTGATCGAACTGGGCCAGGAGCAGATCGTGGAACTACGCGCGAACTCCATCACCGTGACCGACCACGACGGCAATCCGGTCGAGGTCGACGGGTACCACGTCGACCGGGAAGACCGGGAAGACTCCACCGCCGACAAGGGCGGATACGACCACTTCATGCTCAAGGAGATCGCCGAACAGCCTCGTGCGGTCGCCGACACGCTCCTGGGCCGGGTCTTGGCGGACGGACGGCTGAACCTCGACGAGGCACGGCCTGCCCTCGAGGAGCTGCACACCGTCGAAAAGATCGTCATCATCGCCTGTGGCACTTCGCACCATGCGGGGCTGATCGCCAGGTACGCCATCGAGCACTGGTGCCGGCTGCCTTGCGAGGTCGAGGTGGCCGGCGAGTTCCGCTACCGGGACTCGATCCTGGACCGACGGACCCTGGTCATCGCCATCTCCCAGTCCGGGGAGAGCACCGACACCCTCATGGCGGTACGCCACGCCCGTGCACAGGGGGCCAAGGTCCTGGCGATCTGCAACGTCGAAGGCTCACCCATCCCGCGTGAGTCCGACGGTGTTCTGTACACCTACGCCGGGCCCGAGGTCGGTGTGGCGGCCACCAAGACCTTCCTCACCCAGCTCACGATGTGCTATCTGATCGGCCTGTACCTGGCGCAGACTCGTGAGCCGAAGTCCGCCGACAAGATCGACTCGGTCATCGCCCAGCTCGCGGCGATACCGGAGAAGGTCGAGGAGGTCCTGGGCGCGCTCGACCCGGTGCGTGAATCGGCTCGGTCCCTGGCCGATGCAGGCACCGTGCTGTTCCTGGGGCGTCACGTGGGGTACCCGGTGGCGTTGGAGGGTGCACTCAAGCTCAAGGAACTCGCCTACATGCACGCGGAGGCGTTCGCGGCCTGTGAGTTCAGGCACGGCCCGATCGCGCTCCTGGAGGAGGGGCTGCCGGTCGTGGTCATGGTGCCCTCACCGAAGGGGCACAGTGTTCTGCACGACAGGGTCGTGTCCACCATCCAGGAAGTAAGAGCTCGAGGGGCCCGCACCATCGTCATCGCCGAGGAGGGCGACGAGTCGGTACGCCCGCACTCGGACGTGCTCATCGAGATCCCTGCGGTGTCGCCTCTGCTGCAGCCGATCGTGTCGACGATCCCGTTGCAGATGTTTGCCTACGAATTGGCCCTGGCCAAGGGCAACGACGTGGACCGGCCACGCAACCTGACCAAGAGCGTCACCGGGGAGTAGCGGAGCGGGCCGTTGCTCGCGGCTGCTTCGAACGCTTCCTCGACCTCAGACCACCTGTGGTGGTGTGTGGTGCCCGCCTCTGCCCTGCTGCAGCCGGGAATGGATCGAACGGGCGGTGTCCACGTCCGGATGGGTCGGCAGGATCTGGTGCAGGGCGAGCACATCGAGGATCCGGGACAGCTGCCGCGGTGGTGCGGCCAAGGTCAGGTGTCGGTGGGCCAAAGAGGCCTCACGCGCAGCCTTGACCAAGGCATTCACCCCGGAAGCGTCGATGAACTCCACGGCGGAAAGGTCGACGATCACACAGCCGTCGTCGAGCAGCGAGACCAGGAGCTCGTACGTCTCCTCGGTGGTGGCGATATCGATCTCGCCGGCAAGTTCTGCGACGGTGCTCCCGCCGCACAAGAATTGCTCCTGTCCCGTGTCCAGCACGCTCACGCCTCATTCCCGGATCGAGCAGGGGTCTTGCCCTCAACACGCTGTCGGTCAAATACCGACATGCGTTGACAGCCTACTCAGAACCGAAGAGTACGCCAGATGAGTTCTCCATACCTTGTGGAGAACTTGAAAAGCAGGTGAACATCGCTCAGCACGAAATACTTACTCTTGACCTCCACATACAGCCCAAACGACTTTGCCTCTCTTTTCCCTGCGCTGCCAACCCCAGTCGGTGCTGAACGCCGCGACGAGCGCCAGTCCTCTCCCGGATTCGGAGAAGTGGTGGGCATCGACCCGAGCGGGTTCCCGGTCACTGTTGTCGGCGATCATGCACACGATCGCTTTTTCCTCCGACAACAATCGGAGCTGCACCACGATCGGGGTCTCCGAGGAATTGCCCTCCTCGGAAGTCGCATGTCTGCAGGCATTACCGACCAGTTCGGAAACGACGAGACGCACGTCTTCCGCCAGATCGGCGAGCCCCCAACGCTGGGCCGTGTCGACCGCGAAATCACGCGCGGAACCCACGGAGGAGGGCAGTGGAGCATAAGAACGTTGAGTGAGGTCACGGGTGCGCACGGTCACACCGTCCTCGAGCAACTCGGCAGGGGACTGCCACCAGCCGCCCGGAGGGCGTCCGGACACACACACCGGGGCAAGACGGCTTCTGGATACCTCGGGCCCCAGCTCCGTAGGCATCAGCTCTGCGTTCATCACAATCCTCACCATGTGATGTCGGTTCCGCGTGGGCTGCCCTGTCCTGGTGACTGTGTCTTACATATGTAAGACACGTATGCACGTGCAACCCAACGCTCGGCAAGACTATAGGACGAAGTGCCCTTGTTGGTAGGCCCGTGCCGAAGAATTAACCCAAGAGCAAACTCGATGCCTCCGTGAGGAGCAAGAACACAGGATCACCAAGAAAGATCTTCCATCCCCTGCCCAACGGGGTTTCTCGTGGATATACTGTGCGGTCGTTCCCGCCAAAAGCAGCCACAGGGAGGCGTCGTGGTCGCCGATCACGCGAAGGATCTGCAGGTCACCAAGGACTTTCTCGCGCAGTCCAGCGGCGGCCCGACCGTGCTGCGTATTCTCCTCGGGACCCAGCTCCGGCGTCTTCGCCAGGAGAAGGGCATTTCCCGTCACGACGCCGGTTACGAGATCCGTGCCTCCCACGCCAAGATCAGCCGCATGGAACTCGGCCAGGTCAGCTTCAAAAAGCGCGACGTCGACGACCTGCTCAAGCTGTACGGGATCGATGATTCCCATCAGCGCGACGCCCTCCTCGGGCTCATCTCCAGCGCCAATGCCCAAGGCTGGTGGCACAAGTACGGCGACGTGCTACCGCAGTGGTTCGGCGTGTACGTCGGTTTGGAGGAGGCCGCGTCGGTCATCCGTACCTTCGAGGTCCAATTCGTTCCCGGCCTCCTGCAGACGCCGGACTACGCACGCTCGGTGGTCAAGCTGTCCCGCTCGGCCCGTTCCGACCAGGACATCGACTGTCGCGTGAACATGCGTATCCGCAGACAGCAAAGGTTCACGGAACCGGACGCCCCACGCCTGTGGGCGGTCATCGACGAGGCCGTACTGCACCGCCCCTACGGTGGCAACGAGGTCATGCGCGGACAGATCGAGCACCTGCTCGACATGGGCCGTCGTCCCAACATCACCCTCCAGGTCGCCACGTTCGCCATGGGTGGCCACCCCGCCGCGGGCGGACCCTTCAGCATTTTGCGCTTCCCCACCCCGCAGCTGCCGGACGTGGTCTATCTGGAGCAGCTGAGCAGTGCCCTGTACTTCGACAAGTACGAGGACACCCACCGCTACGCGCAGACGATGGACCACCTGGCCACCCAGTCACCCTCTCCGGAGCGTTCGGCCGACATCCTCCGTGAGTTCTTGGAACGCTACTCCTGAGAGCACCCCCGTACACTTTTCTTCCTTCACGGCCCCGGCCGCCTTCCGTAACACACGTTGGGCGCCCGGGGCCTTGCTATGCGTATAAGCAAGAAGCTCCTATTTGTCCGGGTTTGGCCACGACTCGGAAACAATCCGGGAACGCAGAACCACCCGGGACTCCAGGGCACATGGGATGACGTGCGCTTTTTCAAGGACGTGACACCCGGTTCTTGCATAGGCACTTACGGATGTAATCACGTCTGCACGTGCATGAGCTACGCTTTGGCCACATCACGGATGACATCCAATCTTCCGTGCACGTAGGGAACCCACTGTGGAGATCCCGCAAGGCAGCGGCCCAACGGGGGCGGCCGCTGCCGATGCCATGTAGGCAGACACCCCGCTCAGTGGTCCCCGACGTTCAGGAGGTTGAGTTGCAGATCTACAACGGCGTTCCCTCGGACCGTCTGCCGGAGGTCGTCTGGACCAAGAGCAGCTGGAGCAACCCGGACGGAAACTGCGTGGAGATCGCCGCTCTTCCTGACGGGGACATCGCCGTACGCAACTCGCGCGACCCTCGGGGACCCGCTCTCGTCTACACCCCCGGTGAGATCCGGGCGTTCCTCCAGGGTGCCAAGACCGGGGACTTCGACACCCTGCTCCAATAGCCATCTCCGAATCCGCTGACCATCCACGGTGGCGGACACGAGCGGAGCCCGGTACCCATCCGTCCAGGTACCGGGCTCCGCCTTCGTGCAAGGGCCGTTACAGCCGTGTCGGATCGATCAGTTCTCCTGCCCCGGCATCCGAGGCCACTTCCCAGGGGAAGTGGGTCGCACCCAGTGCGGGTTTCAGATCGGAGAGCCAGGCCGCCTTCTCGTCGTACTTGGCGAAGAAGGGCTTGCCCACGAGTTCCGCATCACGCGACTGGATGAGGTGCAGGACGAACAGCTTCTCTCCTCCCACCTCCACGACACCGTCCACACAGACCTTGCCCGGTGTGGCCGACATCGACGGACCCCGCACGGTACGGGCCAGACCGGAGACGTTCTGGTAGGCCTCGCGGAAGATCTCGTACGCCTCGGCCAGCGGCACCGCGAAGTAGTCCTGTGGACCCGTGTCACGCTCCACGAACATGTAGTACGGCACCATGCCGTGACGCAGGTGGGTGCGCCACATGCTCTCCCAGGTGGCCGAGTCGTCGTTGATCGTCCGGATCAGCGGGGCCTGGGTACGGATGATCGCACCCGTGGAACGGATGCGGCGTACAGCTTCCTGCACGAGCTCGGAGCGCATCTCGTTGGGGTGCGAGAAGTGGGCCATGAAGGCAAGGTTCTTGCCCGACTCCACGACCTTTTCGAACAAGCGCAGCGTCTCGTCCGCGTCCGGGTCGGTCGTGAAGCGCTGCGGCCAGTAGGCCAGCGCCTTCGTTCCGATCCGGATGGCTTCCAGGTGCTCGATCTCCAGCAGCGGCTCGATGTACCTGGAGATCACGCTCTCACCCATGATCATCGGGTCACCCCCGGTGAACAGGACGCTGGTGATCTCGGGGTGCGAGCGTACGTATTCGGTCATCTGGTCGATCTCGCCGGATGCGAACTTCAGGTCCGCATCACCGACGAACTGCGCCCAGCGGAAGCAGTAGGTGCAGTACGCGTGACACGTCTGCCCCTGCTTCGGGAAGAAGAGCACCGTCTCGCGGTACTTGTGCTGAATACCCGGGATGGGTTCCTCGTTGCCCAGCTTGGGCACGTTGAGGTCCATCTGACCTGCGGGGTGCGGGTTGAGCTTGGCACGGACCTTGTTCGCGGTCTCGTTCAGCTCCTTGCGCGAAGCTCCGGCCTTGAGCAGGTCGGCGATCCTGGCCACGTCGTCCGACGGCAGCATGTCCGCCTGGGGAAAGACCAAGCGATAAATCGGATCGTCGGGAGCGGCATCCCAGTCGACCAGCTCGTCGATGACGTAGCTGTTGACCCGGAACGGCAGCACATGCGCCACCGCCTTGACCGCGAGCTGCTCGTCAGCTGCGAGACCAGCTCGCGCCGTGAGCTCGTCAAGGTGTTTCGTCGTGTAGGCACGAAACCGACGTCCGGCGGACGGGGACAGTGCCGCGTCTGGCGTAACGCTCACGCCTCTCCTCTCCTGCATACGATCCAGGGCGACCCTGGGTGTGAACCGGGCAGCCCTGTTCCAGCGGTTCCCACAAAGGCAGGGGACCGCTGGAAGTGGTTCGATTCGGTTATCGGACACACTCGGAGCGCAACATGGCACCGAGTCAGCAAACGGACATACCCACGCAGGGGCTCTTGTACCCATTTGTCAGGGATCAAGACGTGACCTGGGCATATCCGCAAGTATCCTCGCATGAGCGGGTACACGCATCACACACCGGTCGACACAAAGAAGACGTGACAGCATGTCGACGTACCCGACCGCATGGCCCCACCATGGTTTCCTGAAGCCTTTGTCCAGCGCCGGGACCTGCGCCAACAGCACATCGCACACCAACCGGCCACCCACCCGCCGAACCGTGGAGGAAACACCCTGTTGAGTGGCCCATCCAACACGGACGTCGCACTCACCGAGGAGCGGACGTCCCCACCGGTCATCGTGGTGGACGCCATGGGCGGAGACAACGCACCCGCCGAGATCGTCCGCGGCGCGGTGATCGCCACCCGCGAATTCGGCCTACGGGTCGTGCTCGTGGGCAGGCGCACCGAAATCGCCCGGATACTCGCCGAGGAGGAAGCCCTTCGGGAAATCCCCGTCGTGCACGCCGAGGACGAACTGGCGATGCACGAGGGGGCCTTGGCCAGCTGGCGAAGGCCACGCTCCAGTGCCGCCGTGGCTTGCCGACTCATCCGCCGCGGTGACGCGGACGCCCTTGTGTCGGCCGGGACCACCGGCGGGATCGTGGCCACGTCCACAGTACGGCTGCGCACCCAACCGGGTGTTCTACGCCCGGCGTTGGCGGTCCCCCTGCCCACCGGTGACGTCCCCACGATCATGGTGGACGCGGGTGCCAACGCCGACGCCAAACCGGAGATGCTGGTGCAGTTCGCGCACCTGGGCTGTGCCTACGTCCAGACCGCCTACGGTGTGCACACCCCTCGCGTAGGTGTACTCACCATCGGTTCGGAACCGGGCAAGGGCAACAAACTCGTGCGCAAGGCCGGTGAACTCCTCACCGCCGCGGCAGAGGGCGAACGGCCCATGGAGTTCCTGGGAAACATCGAGGGTCACGATCTGCTCACACGCAAGGTCGACGTCGTGGTCACCGACGGCCACACCGGCAACGTCACACTCAAGACCGTGGAGGGCACCGCGTCCTTCGCCCTGGACGCCGTCCGTGGGGCCCTGACAACCAACCCGCTCGCCCGAGCGGGCACTCTGTTCCAACGCAAGCCACTACGGGAACTGCGTGAAAGCCTGAACAGTGAAACCTATGGCGGCGCGGCCCTCCTCGGCCTCAACGGCACCGTCGTGCTCGCGCACGGCTCCAGCCACGCCAAGGGGGTGGCCCGTGCCTGCCGCCTGGCCCATGACCTGGCCGGTGGCCACATCACCGAGCAGATACGACGCCGTGTGCACACTCGCTCGACCCACTGGTTGCACCGTCTGGCCCAGTCCGAGGAGCGCTGACCTCTTCCACAGCACAGCCCATCCCCAACGGATCGGTACGCTGTGAACATGGCCGACCCGCAGGAAATACTCTCGCGACGGGTCCAGTCCGCCCTCGGTGCCGCCTTCGGCCCCGAGTTCGCCGACACCGACCCCGTCATCCGTCCGTCCCAGTTCGCCGATTACCAGGCGAACGCCGCGCTCGCGCTCGCCAAGCGCCTGGGCCGCAAGCCCCGCGAGGTGTCCGCGGCGATCATGGAACATCTGGATGTGTCCGACATCTGCCGCGATGTCGAAATCAGCGGGCCGGGCTTCATCAATCTGACGTTGCGAGAGGACTGGATCGCAGCACAGGCACAAGCCCTGCTGGAAGATCCGCGGCTGGGTGTGCCCGAACAAACACCGCAGAACGTCCCGATCGACTACTCCGCCCCGAACGTGGCCAAGGAGATGCACGTCGCGCACCTGCGCACCACGGTGGTCGGCGACTCCCTGGCCCGGACCCTGGAATTCCTGGGCCACAACGTCATCCGCCAGAACCACATCGGTGACTGGGGTACCCCCTTCGGCATGCTCATCGAGCATCTGCTGGAGATCGGTGAGGACTCCCCCGAGGCTGATCTGCTCACCACCGACCCGAACGCCTTCTACCAGGCGGCGCGCAACAAGTTCGATTCCTCCGGCCCCGACAAGGACGACTTCGCCGCCCGTGCACGGCGCCGCGTGGTCGCGCTGCAGAGCGGTGACGAGGAGACCCTGCGCCTGTGGCGTGAGATCGTCGGACTGTCCAAGGTGTACTTCAACAAGGTCTACACCAAACTCGGTGTCACCCTCACCGACAAGGACCTCGCCGGGGAGAGCACCTACAACGACATGCTCGCCGACGTGTGCGACGAGTTGGCGGCCAAGGGCATCGCCGAGGTCAGCGACGACGCCCTGTGCGTGTTCCTGGACGGTTTCACCGGCCGTGAGGACAAACCGCTCCCGCTCATCGTCCGCAAGAGCGACGGCGGTTATGGCTACGCCACCACCGACCTGGCCACGGTCCGGTACCGCGTGGACACCCTCAAGGCCGACCGCATGCTGTACGTGGTGGGTGCACCGCAGGCCATGCACTTCAAGATGGTGTGGACGACCGCACGCAAGGCGGGGTGGCTGCCGGAGGACGTCGAGACCACGCACGTCCAGATCGGCAACGTCCTCGGCAGCGACGGCAAGATCCTGCGTACCCGCAGCGGTGCCCCGGTTCGGCTCATGGCCTTGTTGGACGAGGCCGTGGAGCGTGCCTCGGTGGTCGTGGCGGAGAACCGTCCCGACCTGGACGAGGAGGAGCGGGCCGAGATCGCCCGCAAGGTCGGTATCGGTGCGGTCAAGTACGCGGACCTGGCGGTGTCACACGACACCGAGTACACGTTCGACTTCGACCGGATGTTGGCCCTGACCGGTAACACCGGCCCGTATCTGCAGTACGCGCAGGCGCGGATCCGGTCGATCTTCCGCAAGGGTGGAGTGTCCCCGACGGAGGCACACGGAACGATTTCCGTGGGGGAAAAGGCCGAGCGCGACCTGGCCCTGAAACTGCTCGGTTTCGGGCCGGTGGTCGCGCAGGTCGGTGATCTCTTGCAGCCGCACCGCCTGTCGGCCTACCTGTTCGAACTGGCCCAGTCCTTGACCACGTTCTACGAACACTGTCCGGTGCTCACTGCCAACACCGACATCGAACGCCGGTCGCGTCTGGCCCTCATCGCTCTTGCGTTGCGTGTGCTGGTCCAGGGGTTGGATCTGCTCGGTGTGGAGTCCCCCGAGCACATGTGACCCAGGCCTTGGAGAAGTCCTCGTCCTTCGGGGCGGCGACATCGTGCCCGACCTGTGCCAGGTCCCGGAGCCGTACCTGGCACAGGTCGGGCACGTCTTCGAGAGCGGCCCCACACACGGCTTCATCGCTCTGTCCGGTTCAGTCCGTCAACAGCGCGTCGACCTCGTGCCTGTGAGGCATCGACGAACTGGCACCGTGCCGTTGGACGGTGAGTGATGCCGCCGCGGCCGCGAACCGCATCGCGTCCTTCGGGGGCTGCCCCTCCGCCCTGGCCACCGCGAACGAGCCACAGAAGGTGTCGCCCGCGGCCGTGGTGTCCACCGCTTTCACCCGCCGGGAGGAAACGCGCACCGGCTCCGCACCACGAAGCCCGTGAAGCGACCCCTCGCCGCCCAGGGTCAGCAGGACCTCGGGGACCGATTCCAGGAGTGCGGTCAGGGCCTGTTCCGGGTCCTGTCGGCCGGTGATCGCCGCGGCCTCGTGTTCATTGGGCACCAGGACGTCCACGTTCTCCAACAGCTCGGCGGGCAGCTCACACGCCGGCGCGGGGGTCAGATATACCGGTACGCCCAACTCTTTGCCGGTACGCGCAGCGGCAACGACCGCTTCCATCGGCAACTCCAGCTGGAGCAGCAACGCGTCCGCGCCCCCGATCAGTGCGGCGTCGCCCTCGACCGTTGACGTAACACTGCCGTTGGCCCCGGGGATCACGATGATGGAGTTGCTTCCTTGTGCATCGACGACGATGTGCGCCACCCCCGACACTCCGGGGACGGTCCGTACACCTCTGATGTCGATGCCGCAGTCCGTGAGGTTGTCCCGCAGCGCCGCCCCGAAAGGATCATCACCCACCGCACCGAGGAACACCGTGTCAGCTCCGGCCCGAGCGGCCGCCACCGCCTGGTTGGCCCCTTTCCCTCCGGGTACTTGACGCAGGTCCGTTCCCATGACCGTCTCGCCGGAGGCCGGGACCCGGTCGGTGTAGGCGACCAGGTCCATGTTCACGCTGCCGAAGACAGCCACACGCGGGGTTCTCACTTGGTCGTCTCCTTCGGCTTTGCCACCGGTTCGCCGTCGACACCGTCGAGACCGACGATGACGGGGGCATGGTCGGAGGCACCTTTGCCCTTGCGTTCCTCACGGTCGATACCTGCACCACTCACTCGGTCCCGCAGGGCGGGCGAGGCCAGCACGAAGTCGATGCGCATGCCTTTACGTTTGGGGAAGGACAGGCCCTTGTAGTCCCAGTAGGTGTACACACCGGGTCCGGGGGTGTAGTGGCGTGCGACGTCCTCGAAGCCCGCCTCGGTGAGCGCGGTGAAGGCTGCACGCTCGGGTTCGGTGACGTGGGTCGCCCCTTCGAAGGCGGCCATGTCCCACACGTCGTGATCCTCCGGGGCAACGTTGAAATCACCGACGTAGGCGATCTGCGCGTCGGGGTCGGCGGCGAGCCGGGCGGTACCCGCATCGCGAAGAGCCTCCAGCCAGCGCAGTTTGTAGGCGTAGTGGTCATGTCCCACCTCACGCCCGTTGGGGACGTACAGGCTCCACACCTGGACACCACCACAGGTGGCTGCGATGGCTCGGGCCTCGGGTTCCTCGGGATCACCGTACCCGGGTTGTCCGGGAAAGCCGATCTGTACGTCCGCGAGGCCGACCCGGGAGGCGATCGCCACCCCGTTCCACTGTGACAGGCCGTGGTGGGCCACTTCGTACCCGCGGTCGGTGAAGATGGTGGCGGGAAACTGGTCGTCGCGAGCCTTGGTCTCTTGGATCGCAAGGACGTCGACGTTGCTGCGGTCCAGCCAGGCCCCGATCCGTTCGGCCCGGGCCCGGGCGCTGTTTACATTCCATGTCGCGATACGCA
This sequence comes from Candidatus Nocardiopsis merdipullorum, assembly GCA_019115445.1. GTDB lineage: Bacteria > Actinomycetota > Actinomycetes > Streptosporangiales > Streptosporangiaceae > Nocardiopsis > Nocardiopsis merdipullorum. The sequence continues at coordinate 3,957 of DXDP01000017.1, read as the reverse complement.
CAGCCAAAGGCTAGACCACCACGACGACGGTTCCGGACCTGCGTTGCCTCCGTCTCAGGGCTCGCTCCACAGAGCCGAACAATCGTCACAGGGAGCTTGCTCGTGCTGTGTCCAGCACGTCCCGCACTTCGGGGATATCCCGGTACCCCGCGAGATCACCCACCGCGCCGTTACTCGATTCCTCGCGACCGAACGGGCGACCGGAGCAGCACCCGCAACCGTCCACAAGCGGAATTCACCCTCCGGGACCTTCGTCGTTCCCGGCAACCCGTCGAGCACGGCTCCCCTGTGCCCGAGCTCGCCGTCCCGTGGTGCAGCCTGCCTTGTAGCCCCGGTGCGGCCGTCCTCCGCACCGGGGCTGCGCGACTCCCAGCACACCTTGCTGCTCGCTGGTTTCGGCCGCGTTGTGTTGGACGACCGAGACCCTTCGGAGGTTTGCAACGGGCCAAAGGTTTTTCGGTGAGAGCATCGACACGGTCACCACACGTGTTCGAAACACGCCACACCTGGTGAGAAGCGTTCGTCCAGGCGTCGGACTCGACACCGACGGGTAGGCCTGTGTCCCAGAGCACATACGAGCCTTCTTGGCGAGGTGAGCGTTCCATGCCCGGATCCGACGTTGCCACCCACACCACCGAGGTCGACGAGCGCCAGTCACGAGCAGTCGCCGAACGGGCGCGCGAGAGCCAATGGCACCTGCCGAGCTTTGCCAAGGAGCTGTACCTGGGCCGACTGCGGCTGGATCTGATCCACCCACACCCCGAGCCCGACGGGACCACCACGGCACGCGGCGAGGCCTTCCTCTCGGAGCTGCGTGAAGTGTGCCAGGACATCGATCCCCAACGCATCGAGCGTGAGGACCGTATACCCGACGAGGTCATCGCACGACTGCGGGAAGTCGGTGCGTTCGGGATGAAGATCCCCACCGAATACGGCGGGCTCGGTCTCGGACAGTTCTACTACAACCGCGCACTGATGCTCGTGGGAACGGTCTCTCCCGCCATCGGTGCCCTGCTGTCCGCCCACCAGTCCATCGGTGTCCCCCAACCGATCTCCATGTTCGGCACCGAGGAACAGAAACAGACGTTCCTACCGCGCTGCGCCCGCGGTGAGATCAGTGCTTTCCTGCTCACCGAACCGGACGTGGGCAGTGACCCGGCCCGGTTGCATGCGACCGCCGAACCGTCCGAGGACGGTTCCGAGTACGTCCTGGACGGGGTGAAGCTGTGGACGACCAACGGTGTGGTCGCCGATCTCCTCGTGATCATGGCCCGGGTGCCCGAGCGTCCCGACCGGCGAGGAGGCATCACCGCGTTCGTCGTCGAAGGGGACTCTCCCGGCGTCACCGTGGAGCACCGTAACAGCTTCATGGGGTTGCGCGGTCTGGAGAACGGGGTGACTCGACTGCACCGGGTACGTGTACCCGCCGCCCACCGGATCGGTAAGGAGGGACAGGGTCTGAAGATCGCCCTGACCACCCTCAACACCGGGCGTCTGTCCCTGCCCGCCCTGTGCGTGGGTGCGGGCAAGTGGGCCACCAAGGCCGCCCGCGAATGGTCCCGCGAACGGGTCCAATGGGGGCGACCGGTGGGCCGGCACGAGGAGGTGGCCAAGAAGCTCTCCTACATCGCCGCGACGACCTATGCCATGGAGGCGATGCTGGACCTGGCGGGCCAGATGGCCGACGAAAAACGCAATGACATCCGCATCGAGGCGGCCATCGCCAAGCTGTGGGCCTCCGAGCACGCCTGGACGGTCGTCGACGAACTCGTACAGGTCCGGGGTGGACGCGGTTTCGAGACCGCCGAGTCCTTGGCTGCCCGTGGTGAGCGCGGTGTACCCGCCGAGCAGATGCTGCGCGACCTGCGAATCAACCGGATCTTCGAGGGCTCCACGGAGATCATGCATCTTCTCATCGCCCGGGAGGCGGTCGACACCCATCTGTCCGTGGCCGGTGACCTCATCGACCCGGACGCCCAGATCGCCACCAAGGCCAGAGCAGCGGCCAAAGCCGGTGGTTTCTATGCCACGTGGTTGCCGACCCTCACGGTGGGGCAGGGGCAGAACCCCTCGTCCTTCACGGAGTTCGGGCCGTTGGCCGGGCATCTGCGCCATGTCGAACGCACCGCCCGCAAGCTCGCCCGGTCCACGTTCTACGCGATGTCTCGTTGGCAGGGGAAGATGGAGCTCAAGCAGGCCTTCCTCGCACGCATCGTGGACATCGGTGCGGAACTGTTCGCCATGAGTGCCGTCGTCGTACGCGCCCACCGTGACGCACACACCCATCCCGAACGTGGATCGGGCCCTCAGGAGCTGGCCGATGTGTTCTGTCGCCAGTCCCGGTTGCGGATCGCCCACCTCTTCGACGGCTTGTGGGCCAACACCGACGACGTGGACGGCAAACTCTCCCGCAGGATGATGGCCGACTCCTACACCTGGGTGGAGGACGGAGTGCTTGATCCGTCCCTGCCCGGTCCACTCATCGCACCGACCCGGCCCGGCCCCTCCGACAAGGAGAACCAACACCGGAGCATGGGTTGAACGTCATCGATGGGGACTGAAAGCGGTGTCGGGGTGAAGGGCACTCACCTCCGACACCCGCGGATCACACGTGCTTGGCCGGGCACGGAAGACCCGGCCAACCACATGAATACAAGCTCAGACGCGCTCGATGATGGTGACGTTGGCCTGCCCCCCACCTTCACACATGGTCTGCAGACCGTAGCGGCCACCGGTGCGCTGCAGCTCGTACACCAGCTTGGTCATGAGGACCGCGCCGGTGGCACCCAGCGGGTGTCCCAGGGCGATCGCGCCGCCATTGGGGTTGACCTTGGCCGGGTCCGCACCCAGCTCCTCGATCCAGGACATCGGGACGGGCGCGAAGGCCTCGTTGATCTCGGTGACGTCGATGTCGTCGATGCTCAACCCGGACTTTTCCAGCGCGATTCTGGTCGCGGGGATCGGGGCGGTCAGCATGTAGACCGGGTCATCACCGACCAGGGACATCTGCACGACCCGGGCGAGAGGGGTCAGGTTGTGCTGCTGGACGGCGCGTTCGGAGGCGATGAGCACCGCACCGGCGCCGACGGAGACCTGACTGGCCACGGCCGCGGTCAGTTCCCAACCCTCACGCAACGGTTTGAGACCGGCCATCTTCTCCAGGGTGGTGTCGGGACGCACGCCCTCGTCGCGTTCCACACCGGCCATCGGCGCGATCTGTTCGTCGAAGTATCCGGCTTCCAGGGCCTTGGCGGCGCGCTGGTGGCTCTCCAGGGAGAACTCCTCCAGCTGCGCACGTTTGTAGCCCCACTTCTCGCACATGAGCTGTGCACCGCGGAACTGGGAGATCTCCTGCGCGCCGTAGCGCTCGTCCCAGCCTTCACCGTACAGACCGAGGCCGTTGTCGATGGCGAACTGGACGTTGGCGCCCATGGGGACCATGCCCATGTTCTCCACACCGGACGCCACGACGAGGTCTTGGGTACCCGACATCACGCCCTGGGCGGCAAAGTGCAGGGACTGCTGTGAGGAGCCACACTGCCGGTCGATGGTGACACCGGGGACGCTCTCGGGCAGTCCGGCCGACAGCCAGGCAGTACGAGCCAGGTCGAGGGCTTGTGGGCCGACCTGGCTGACACAGCCCATGATGACGTCCTCGACGGCGGACGGGTCGATGCCGGTGCGCTCCACGATTTCCTTGAGAACGTGGGCCCCCAGGTCCGCCGGGTGCGCACCGGCGAGCGCACCCTTCCTGACTCCGACGGGGGTGCGGACTGCGCCAACGATGTATGCCTCGGCCATGAGGTCCTCCAAGGGGGCCTGTGATGCAACGTCCTGACAAACCGAACTGTATTCGGTTCACTCTTTCCGGTAAATGACCACCCCCTGCCTTCTCCTTTTCTTCCACGACTTCGGGACCCTCGGCGCAGCAGGGCCCACCCAGCGCCGCACCCATCG
>DXDP01000222.1 GCA_019115445.1 Candidatus Nocardiopsis merdipullorum | reverse complement strand
CGGCCTGTTTCGGTGGGAAAGGCATCGACCCGGGGCCGGCCTTGGCCTCCATCAGCTCCTCGAACAGTCCTTCGTGCATGCGGACCACGCGTGCCGGGTCGAAGCGTTCGGAGTTTTTCAGAGCGGCCTCGGCCATGGAGCGACGCTTCGTCTCGTTGCCCATGAGTTCGGCCAGGCCCGAGGCGATGCCCGAGACCGAACGGTTGGGCACCAGGATGCCGTCCTCACGGTCGCTGATGATGGAGGCAGGACCGTGGGGGCAGTCGGTGCTCACCACGGGCAGTCCCGAACGCATCGCTTCGACGATGGTCATGCCGAAGGCTTCCCCGCTGGAGCTGGCCGCGGCGAAGGCACCTTGTGCCCAGGCCTCCTCCACCCGGGGGTGGGGGCCCATCAGCCACACACGGTCCTCCAGACCGTGTTCGTGCACCTTGCGGACCAGGTGTGCGCGTTGATTGCCCTTGCCGTAGATCCGCAGGACCCAGTCGGGGTGGTCGTCGGCCACCGTGGCGAAGGCGTCCACGAGCAGGTCGTGGCGTTTGCTGGGGGCGAGCCTTCCGGCCGCCACGATCGTGCGGGTGTTGCTGCCGTCCGATGTCAGGGAAGGGCGTGGCACCGAGTTGGGGATGGCGCGCATGAGCACACCGGGCAACGGCATCCGTACCGAGTAGGTGCGTGCGTCGGCCTCGGTCACCGTCACGAACGCGTCCAGCGCGGGGTAGGTTTCGCGCATGATCCGGCGTAGCGCGTCGGAGTGTTGTTCATACACCAGATGTTCCTGGCCGACCTTGATCAGGTGGTCGGGGGCGGCTCGGGCGATGGCCACGTTGAGCCCGGGGCGGGTACCGACCACGATGTCGGCGTCGGTGGTGGCCAGGTATTCGGCCAGGCGGTCGTCGCTGAACCGGCTGTGTTGGGCGGAGCGGGAGTCCTCGGGCGGAAACAGTTCGGGTGGCAGTTCGGCCCGTTCCGCCCCCTCGTGCAGCGGGAGGGCGCCGCCTTCGGTGTCGGAGGACGGTTCTTGGCGCAGGTCCACCAGGGGGCGCAGTCGCACCTCCGGTGGAAGCGGCAGGATCGGTTCGGCCCGGTGTTGGAAGATCGAGACGATCTCGACCTCGTGTCGTGCGGACAAGGCCGCTGCCTGGTTGGCGACCGTGCGGACGGTACCGCCGATGCCGTACATGTCGTTGATCAGGTAGCTGATCTTCACCCTGCCCCCGAGTGGTTGGATCGTGGTGAGCAAACCCGCACCGTGCACGAACCCCCGTTGTGTTCGGTGTGGGAGTGATTCAGGTTATGGGCGCGAACTATGTGAAATGTCCGTCGTTGTGGACCCCTGCCCGAAGGTTTGCCGAGGCAAGCGTCTGTTTTGCGGAGCTTTCACTCCTTTTTCTCGTCAGTAGGGTGGTTCGCATCCGGAAGGACGATGTGGGAACGCAGACGTATCACCGGAGAAGACGCCCGCACCAAGACGACCCCGGGCCCTTGCCGCCCCTCCGTGATCCCCCACACAGGCCCGTAGGGGCAGTGCTTTCGGCGGAACCCGGGCCATCTGCGGCACAAGGTACGTCTCCGGTGATAAATACCGCGTATATAAACACCCGCATGTACCCGACGCCACAATCTGAAAGCCATTTCGAAGGACCGTTGCACCTTCAACAGCTCCCAGAGCGCCCTACCGCCACCGCCAGGTACTGCCCGCCCACCCTTTTCCTTCCGCCCACGCGGGGAGGGGAGACGCCCGCACCCCAAAGGGCACCCACACCCCGAGGAAGCGCGGTGACGTGCACACTTGTGGGGAAAGTGACGCTTTCTCGGGGCGTGGTGTCACCCTCGGTGGTCATATGGTCGAATCATGGGCTCTTCCGTCTCCTCCGACGCACGCACCGTCGGCATCCCGCAAAACGGTTTCGTGCTGCTCCTTCTGGCCGGGACCCTGTGGGGCACCGGCGGCCCGGTCGCTCAGGTCCTCCAACGGGACCTCGGCGTGGGCCCGATGGCGGTGGGCACCTACCGGCTGCTCATCGCCGGGGCCGTCATCACCGCTTTTTTGTTGGTGAGTGGGCGACTGAGGAGACTGCAACCCTCGGCACCGTTGGTACGACGGCTTGCCCTGAACGCTGTTCTGCACGCCATCTTCCAGGTGTTGTTCTTCGCCTCGTTGGCGTTCATCCCGGCGGGGCTGTCCGCACTCGTCAAGATCGGCAGTGTCCCGGTGTTCATCACCATCGGGGTCTGTCTGCTCTCCCGACGCATGCCCACCGTCGGCCTGGTGGTGCCGGTGGTGCTCGCCGTGCTGGGACTGGGGTTGCTGGCGGGTTTCCCCAGCACCGACGCCCCACCGTTGCAGGTGGCCAGCGGTTTGGCGTGTGCGCTCGGCGCCGGGTTGACCTTCTCGATCATGGGGTTGGCCAACCGGACCCAGGTGGAGGGGCTCGACCCGCTGGTCAACTCCGGTTTGGGCATGCTCGGCGGCGCGGTGTTGCTGCTTCCGGTGGGGTTGTCCATGGGGATGGCGGTGCCGGCCACCGGTGAGGCGTTCGGGCTGTTGGCTTTCTTGGGGCTCGTGCCGACCGTGTTGGCCTATCTCGCCTATTTCGCGGGTCTGCGTTCTGCTTCCGACACGGGTGTGGCCGTGGGGACGATCGCCGAACCACTCACCGCGACCTTGTTGTCGGTGGCTTTCCTCGACGAGCGGATGACCCCGTTGGGTGTTCTGGGCGCGGTGTTGCTCGTGGTGTCCATGGCGGGTGAGCCCGTGGTCCGCCGTCTTGAGTCCCGTAAGTACGCACGTGGTGGGAAGCCGGAACGCACCACCACGTGAGCCCGCACCGGGGCGGCAGAGTTTTCCCGTCCTTTCACGAAGCGGCTGGGCGTCTCGAGGAGAGTCTGTGAGGACGTCTCGACGCCAACGGGATGTCCTGGCCACTACGGCAAAAGGTGGCCGCGGAAGCTGCAGACATGCGGGAGACGCTACCGGGCATTCACCGTGCTTCGGCCGAGTGGTCCGCGAGTGCGCGTATCTCCGCGGCGACGGTATGCCGTACCGGTGCTGGGATGTCGTGGCCGACGCCCGGCAGGGTGACCAGGCGCGCACCGGGGATGCGGGAGGCGATCACCCTGGCTGCGCGCGGTCGGATCAGGGGGTCGTCCTGGCCGTGCAATACCAGTGTGGGCACCGTGATCGTGTTGATCGCCGGGCCGTGCCACTGGGCGCCGATCTGGCGACTCTGTGCCTGGGTGTCACGAGTGCCGGTGTCGGCGAGGCGTTCGGCCTGCGCCCGTGCCTTCTGTTCGTCGAAGGGGTGGCCGGGTGAGGCGCAGAACCGGGAGATGGCGAGATGCGCCTGGATGGTGCCTTCCTTGGTGTTGGGGTACTTCATCCGGCTGAGTCGGGGGATCGACCGGAGGTCGATGTAGCGCAGGGTGTTCAGTCCTCCCGTATCTCCGGGGACCGCGGACATCGAGGTCAGAGTGCGAACACGGTCCGGGTGTCGGGCCGCGACGCGCTGGGCCACGGCACCGCCGAGCGACATGCCGAACAGGTGCGCCGACTCCCAGGCGAGTTCGTCCAGCACGGCGATGGCGTCGTCGGCCATGTCCTCAGCGGTGTAGGCCTCACCGCGTCTGCCCAGTAGAGCGCTGAAGGGTCCACGGGGTTTCGTCGGGGGTAGGTGTGTCGACTCGCCGGCGTCGCGTTGGTCGTAGCGGGCCACCGAGAAGCCGTGTTCGGCCAGGGCGTGACCCAGGTCGTCCGGCCACCACTGTCGGTTGACGGCCAGGCCCATGATGAGCAGAAGTGGCTCACCCTTGTCCGCACCGATCCATGTGTCGAAGGCCAGGCGGACATCGTGGTTCTGCGCCCAGCGTGTGGGTGTCCACAGTTGTCGGTCCATGCTTTTCGTTCCTTCCGACACCAATACTGCGATCGCTGTTCTCAATATTAGGGTAAGGGGCTTCGTGGCCAGAGGAAGAAGAGGTCGGTGCGATGGAGAGGAAGGCGCACGGTCACGCCAGTGGCGTCAACGCCTCCGCGAAGCGGTCGGAATGTGGTGTCTCGGCAACTCGCTCTCAGAGTTCCTCGTCAGCCCGGTCTTCGAGCACCCCTGCCAGGGCCGAGGCGACAAGAGCGACGGTGCGGTCGTCATCGCGGACCAATCGGCGCAGAGCCTCCTGTGCGGTGGCCCCTTGGGTCTCGACCAATGCCTGAATGATGCGGATCCGTGTCGCTGAATCCGCGGCAGGTGCGTCGAGTTCAGCGACCAAGGAGGTGCTGATCCGCTCTGCGCGTTGGGGGTCCTTGGACAGGGTTGCCAGGGCCTCTGCCGCCTCCACATCGTGGGGACCTTCGACCACCATGTCGACGAGTGTGGGCACGGCCGCGGCCACCTGGTGTCTGCCCAGAGCCAGAGCGGCGTGCCTGCGCACCGCCGTGTCCGGATCCTCAAGAGCACCCATGAGTACCTCGGTCGCCCCTGAAGCCTTCGACATCTCGGTGATCGCACGCACTGCCCGCCGCCGGACATCGACATCCTTGGAGTGTGTGCCGGCGGCCAACGCCGTCACGCCGCCACCGTCCGACCTGGCGAGCGCCCAGCGCAGGGCACCTGCAACGTGAGGGTCGGATTCGACCAGAACGGCCTCGGCCAACAGCTCCATGGGCAGCGACCCACCTTCCGACCGGACAAGGACGGCCTGTTGCCTGTGTGCGGCACTGGTCGAGTCGAGCCCACGCATGAGTCCGACCACACGCAGAACGTCCTGCCAGTCGGTGGGTGTGGATGCATCGATCGTCCGGAGCCGATCGAGCAGCTCCTGTTCCCGCGCCAGTCGATCTTCGGTCCACCGGATGAGGTCACTGACCAGTTCGGAAGGGGCAAAGCTCGGATCATCCAGCACATGCCCGATCTGCTGGAGTGAGAGCCCAAGGGTCCGCAAGCTCTCCACGTGGAAGATCCTGCCAACGTCCTCGGCGGAGTACTTGCGGTAGCCACCGGCGGTGCGACCGGTTGGCCGCACCAGCCCCAAGGCGTCGTAGTGCCGGAGCATCCGGGTGCTCACCCCGGAGCGGCGGGACACTTCACCGATCAGCACCCCGTGGCTCCCCGTTTCGGCCCGAGGATGGTCACGCGCTCGGCCTCTTCGACGGCCACGTCGAAACCGGCCTCCGGGTCCTGCCGCAGCAGCTCGGTGGCACGGGCGTGCGCGGCCACCGCCGGCTCGGGGTTTTTCGTGGCTTCCTCCAGGGCGGGTTCGATCATGTCGCCGAGGTCGACCAGGGCCCGGCTCAGACTCAGCTGCACGCTGCGGTCGCCGCGTCCGAGTTGCCGAACCAGTTCGTCGACCAGGTCCTTCTTCTTCTCCTCGTCCTCGGGTGCAAGAACTGCCGCAACACGCCACGCGGTTCGTGCGACCTCGTCGTCGGCATCACGCAGTATGTCGCGGGTGATCCAGGCCCATGTGCTCTTGTCTTTGATCTTGGAGAGCGTGTGCAATGCCTGGCTGCGCGCCTGGGCATGCTCGGAGTCGAGTTCCCGCCGGATTCGGGGCAGGGTGGTCTTCGATGGGAGACGGGTCAGTGCCCAGGACAGCATGTCTCGTACGAAGAAGTCCGGCTCGACCGCGCACCGCTCGACGAGGGGCTCCAGGAATATGGGGTCGGGGCTCGAGCCGACCGCCATGGCCGCCCGAAGCCGGACCGATGGGTCCGTGGCACCCAGGGCGTTGGCCACGCGGGTCTTCTGTGGGGTCGTGTTGGTCGTGTTG
>DXDP01000221.1 GCA_019115445.1 Candidatus Nocardiopsis merdipullorum | reverse complement strand
AACCGGAAAGGCTCGAACCGGGACGCAGATACCGTGTCTCGGTCACCCTCAACGGGATCGCACAGGCCTTCCCGCCCGGACACCGACTCAGGATCGCGGTGTCGACCTCCTACTGGCCACTCGCCTGGCCTTCTCCCGAACGTGTCATGTTGTCCGTCCATCCAGGAGAACACACCCAGGTCCTGCTGCCCCTACGTTCCCACCCCGAGGCCTCCGGACCGGAACCGGTCGATTTCGACGAGCCCGAGGGAGCCCGGCCGATCAAGACCCAGCAGCTCGTGCCGGGCGAGGGACGGTGGGACGTCTCGCACGACCTCGTGCACTACCGGTCCTCGTTGAACGTGGTCAAGGATCTGGGGACGGTGCTCTTCGACGACATCGATCTGGAGGTGATCAGACGCGCGGTGGAGAACTACGGATGGGTCGCCAACGACTACGACACGGTACGTGGGGAGACCGTCTGGACCATGGGTTTTCGTAGGGGTGACTGGTCGGTGGAGACGGTGACACGCACGGTGCTCACTTCGTCGCCGACCCACTTCCACGTGCACGCCACCCTCGACGCCTACGAGGGGACGGAGCGTGTGGTGTCGAAGATCTACACCTCGAACATTCCGAGGGACCACGTCTGAAAGAGGCCTCCGGGCAGCGGGTCACCGAGGTGTACCTGCCAGGGGAAACCCTGAAGCGGGTCCGAAGTTACAGTGGATTCGACGAGAAGGGGGCCCGTGATGCCTGAACCGAGCCACATACAGATCGGTGAGGTCGTCGAGCGGATCGGGGCACCCCTGCGAACCAACCGTTACTGCGGCGAGGTCGGCTCGATGGAGCCCTCGGCCCGTTCTCGGGGCGGATTTCGTCTTCACACCGAGACGGACGTGGACAAGTCGACCCTCATCGAGCGGAGGAACCGCTGGGGTTCGGCCTGGAGGAGACGCGTGAACCGTTGGAGAGGCTCGACCGATCGGACTCGGCAGAGATCTCTCCCCAAGAGCGCAGGCCCCTGAGTGAAGGGCTCGATGTCTTCGAAACGGCCATCGTCTGACTTCTCGCCCCCGCCCTCTGCGGCCCGCCGTGGGCTGCTCGAAACCTGATGGGTTCCATGAATCTGTTCTTGAAGTCCTCTGCGCGGTCCGTGCTGACCAAGCTTCCCCGCCCCGCGCAGATCCGCGCCGACGTGCTGTCCGGTCTGGTCGTGGCCTTGGCCCTGATCCCCGAGGCGATCGCGTTCTCCCTCATCGCCGGGGTCGATCCCCGGGTGGGATTGTACGCCTCCTTCATCATGGCCGTGTCCATCGCCTTCCTGGGTGGGCGTCCGGCGATGATCTCGGCGGCGACCGGAGCGATGGCCCTGGTCATGGCGCCGTTGTCGATGGAGCACGGCCTTGATCACCTGATCGCCGCCACGATCCTGGCCGGGATCTTCCAGATCGCCCTGGGGCTGCTCGGGGTGGCCAAACTGATGCGGTTCGTACCGCCCAGCGTGATGACCGGGTTCATCAACGCCCTGGCCATCCTCATCTTCTTGTCCCAGATGCCTTACCTGGCCGACTTCGACGTCTCCGTGTACGTCATGGTCGCCGTCGGCCTGGTCATCATCTTCGGTCTTCCTCGACTGTTCAAGGCGGTTCCCGCGCCCTTGGTGGCTATCGTGGTGCTCAGCGTCGCCACCATCGTGATGGACATTTCCACCCGTACCGTGGGTGATGAGGGGGAGCTGCCCGACACTTTCCCTGTTCCGCTGCTCCCCGATGTGCCCCTCACCCTCGACACTCTGACGCTGATCGCCCCCTACTCCCTGACTCTGGCTCTGGTCGGGCTGATGGAGTCGCTCATGACCGCCAAGGTCGTCGACGGCCTGACCGAGACCCCCTCCGACCATGCCCGTGAGGCCCGTGGGCAGGGCTTGGCCAACGTGCTGGTCGGGTTCTTCGGGGGCATGGCGGGGTGCGCGATGATCGGCCAGACCATGATCAACGTCAAGTCCGGGGCCCGCACTCGCATCTCCACCTTCTTGGCCGGTACGTTCCTGATCGTCCTGTGCGTGGCTCTGGGCGACATCGTGGGGATGATCCCCATGGCCGCGCTGGTCGCGGTGATGATCTTCGTGTCGATCGTGACCTTCGACTGGCGCAGCATCTCCCCGAGGACCGTCAAGAAACTGCCCTGGACCGAGACCCTGGTCATGGTCATCACCGTCGTGGTGGTCGTGGCCACCAGCAACCTGGCCCTCGGGGTCATCGTCGGCGTGATCGTGTCGATGGTGCTCTTCGCCCGCAAGGCCGCCATGCAGGCCGATGTCACCAGCGTGCTCGACCCCGAGGGCGGCACCCGCGTGTACTCGGTCACCGGCGAGGTGTTCTTCGCCTCCACCAATGAGCTGGTCGATCGGTTCGACTACGCCGAACAGGGACTGACCAAGGTCGTGATCGACATGTCGGGCTCGCACGTATGGGATTCCTCCGCGGTGGCCGCCCTGGACCAGGTGAGCGAGCACTTCCGCAGGCGTGACATACAGGTCGAGATCGTCGGTCTCAACGAACCCAGCGCCCATCTGCACGAGGAGTTGTCGCGCACCTCGGTGGTCAGGCTCTGATCCGACCCGACGGCGTGCGAGTACACGTGGGGCCCTGCGGGGCACCCGTGTACTTCGCGGCCCGGAGGAAACCCGGGAACGCGGTTGCGTGCACCCAGCCGTACAGGGCCGAGTCGGCGTGAGCACAAGGAGCGATCGGTTCCGGGTCGCCACCTGTCACGCTGCCCCCAGGGGCTCGTGTTCCTTCGGGCCGGTGCCGGACTTGCGCGTGGCCCAGTGGGCGATGGCCAGGGATCCGACGATCCGCAAGGGCGGCGGCACCAATGCGGCCAGGATCCTGACGAGTCCTGCGAATCTGTCCAGGGCCCGCTCATCACTTCTGCTCCACGACAACTCCAGGCGGCTTCGCAACCCTTCGGGAAGGGTCCCCACGGTGACTAGGCGGGCATAGCGCGCGGCCAGGGCCGCAAGGGGCCACCACAGCATCGTTGGTAACCAGTGGAAGGGTTTTGCCGGTTTGCTCAGTTCCGCCATCACGTCGTCGACCGATGAATTGAGCTCGAGACGGTTTTCGACCATGTCGTCGTAGTACTCCACGAAGGAGTCCCAGTCCTCGGGCAGGTGTTGGGGTTTGATGCCCCACACTCGTCCGACACCACGCATCTCCTGGTAGTAGAGTTCGCGCTCCTGAGCTGTCATCCCCGGTCCGAAGAGGCTTTGTGCCTGTACGGGCGCGCGGACCAGGGTCGCGTGCACCCAGTGGTAGGCATCCGGGTGGAGCGCGTGGTAGCGGCGTCCGGAGGAGTCGAGGCCCTTCATGTCGGCGTGCACCTCGAGCAGGCGTCGTCCTTCGGCGGTCGCGGCTTCCTGACCACCGTAGATGACGGTGCTCAGGGACAACAGGGTGCGCCAGAGCCGTCCCCACGGGTCGGCCCGGAAGTTGCTGTGGTCGTGTACCCCGGCCCCCACCGTGGGGTGGGCCACCTGCAGGAGCAGAAGTTGCGGGGCCATGAGGGTGGAACGCATGTCGCCGAAGTACCGCCAGGCGTATCCACCGCGTCGTGGCGCTCGCACGTGTACTTCGGGGGTCCGGGAAGAGGTCATGATCGCCCCTTTCGTTTCTTACCCGTCTCGGACGTGTGCGTCTTCTTGGTGGGCACCCTCGTCCGGGGCGCCACTCACCTCGTGGAGGGACTCCAGCTCCTCGAGGTACTTTTCGCGCACCACACTCCGGCGAAGCTTGAGCGAGGGGGTCAATTCCCCGGTGTCGGGTCCCCACTCCTCGTCCAGTAGCCGGTATCGCTCGACCTGCTCGGGACGGCCGAGTCGGGCATTGGCAGCATCCACGGCCCTTTCCACCTCGGCCCGGACCTCGGGGTGTTCCACCAGTGGGTCCGTGCCGGGTGCGATCCCCCGTGCCGCCGCCCACGCGGGTGCTGTCTCCTCGTCCAGTACCAACAGTGCGACCAGGTAGGGGTGGCCGTCACCGTGGACGAAGGCCTGCCCGATCAGTGGATGCTCTTTGAGAGTGTTCTCCACCAGCGCGGGAGAGATGTTCTTGCCGCCGGAGGTGACGATGAGTTCCTTCTTTCGGTCGGTGATCCACAGGTAATCGTCCCCGTCCAGGCGGCCGATGTCACCGGTGGCGAACCACCCGTCCTCGTCGGTGGCGGGAAGTACATCACCGTCCGGGCTCAGGTAGCCGGGAAACACCGACTCCCCTCGGACGAACACCTCCCCGTCCTTGGCGACGCGTATCTGTACGGACTCGACGGCGCGGCCCACCGAGCCGAGGCGGAACCCGGAGGCGGGACTGTTGGCGGTGGCCACCCCCACCGTTTCGGTCAGTCCCCAGGCGTCCATGACGACCACACCGAACCCGGCCCAGAACCGTACGACCTCCATGGGCATCGGGGCAGATGCACAGGCCGCCCACTCCACCCGGTCCAGTCCGATCCGGGCCAGGACGGGGTCGAGCACGCGGGTACGCACCCGGTGGTAACGCTCTTCCAGTTCGGCGGGTACTTCCTCGCCCCGCTCACGATGGGCGACGTGCTCGGTGGCCACGGCTCTGGCCCGCTCGACGGCCGCACGTTGTTCCTCGGGCAACCGGGCGAGCCCGGCCCGTACGGCGGAGGCGAGCTTCTCCCAGATACGTGGCACCCCGAAGAACTGTGGGGGGCGTACCTGCACCAGTACGGTGACCAGCTCCCGGGGGTCGGCGCACATCCATACGTGGGAGGCACGGAAGATCGGCAGATAGAGGCCGAGCATTCGTTCGGCGATGTGGGCGAGCGGCAGGTAGCACACGTGATCGGCGTGTTCGGGCAGTTCCACGATCGTGTCGAGGGCCATGGCGTTGGCCAGGACGTTGTGGTGCGAGATCGCCACACCCTTGGGGTCGCCGGTGGTTCCCGACGTGTAGACGACGGTGAGCAGGTCGTCCGGGGTGATGTTGTGCCACCGGTCCGCGGTGCCCTCGGGGTCGGCCTCGGCCAGTTCCTCGTAGGTGGTGTGTCCGCGTGCCGTATCGGGGTCGTCGACCACGACCAGGTGTTCCAGGGGCGTCGTGGGGTCGTTCAGCAGGGGCTCCCACACCGCGGCGGTCGTGGCGTCTTCGACCACCGCCACGCGGGCTCGGCTGTGCCGGGCGATGTGATCGACCTGTTCGGTGGTCGCTGTGCCGTAGACGGTGGTGGGGACCGCAGCCGCGTGTACCACGGCCAGGTCGGACAGCCAGTGTTCGGGGCGGTTGCCCATCATGAGCAGGACGTGGTCACCGGGTTCCACGCCCAGTGCCGTGTATCCCCGGGCAAGGGTGAGGACTCGGTGGCGCACCTGCGACCAGGTGAGCGTGGTCCGGTCGGATTCCGTGGCCGCTCGTGCTGTCTGCCAGGACAGGGCCGGGTGATCGGGGTGGTCGCGTGCGTTGCGGAGGAGGAGTTCGGTGATGGTGAGGTTCTTGGCCTCGATCGGGGTGAGGGGCATGGTGTTCTCCCAGGCGAACTTTCTCGAAGTGTGACACAAAACACCGCGATATCGTTCTCGAACACCTTCGCGCCTTGATCCACGACCCCTGCACAAATTTCGGTGTACACGTGCCTTCGAGGGCCCTCCACCGGTTCGGGAGAGGGCCCTCGGATCGTGCGTTCTACTTTCTCCCGACCCTACTTCTCCTGGGGGTCGGTGCTGTCCTCGACCGTTTCCTCAGCGCTTTCCTCGACCTTCTCCTCGGTCTCGGTCGTTGGCGAGGAACGAGCGGCCCAGGCCTTTTTCAGCGCGATGGCGGCCTCGACGATCAGCCAGATCGCCAGCACGAAGATGACGAAGTCCAACGGGGCCAGCAACAACAGGTCACTCAACGAGCCGGAGCTCAGGAACTCCACCAGGTTGACGATGAGTGCCCAGGAGGTCATGAACAGCAGGAACACCAGCGGCACCAGGATCGTCAACGGGTTGCGCCGTCGCTTGGTCACCCACACGGCGATGACGGCGAGCGCGAGCCCGGCGGTGAGCTGGTTGGTGGTACCGAACAGCTGCCACAGGGTGCCGAAGGCGAAGTCGCCCGGGACGAGCGCCAACCCCAAGGGCACGATCGTGGCGATCAAAGTCGCCAGGGTGAGGTTGCGCGCCAACGGACGGAACCGGACGATCTCGGCGATCTCCTGGACGATGTAGCGCTGCAGACGCACACCGGTGTCCATGGTGGTGGCGGCGAAGCTGACCACGACCACCACCGCGAAGATGACCCCCACCTGCAGGGGGACCCCGAGGTTGTTGGCGAACTGACCGACGCCCTGGACGAAGTTCCCGGTGGCACCGGCCGAGGCCGAATCGAAGTTGCTGTACAGACTGTGCCATTCGACCTGCGGTGCGGCGGACGCGGCCACCACACCCGCGGTGCAGGCGAGGATGGAGCACACCGCGAGTGCCCCCTCACCGGCGGCACCGAGGTAGCCGACCATCCGGGTGTCGGTCTCCTTGTCGATCTGCTTGGCCGTGGTCCCCGACGCCACGAGGCTGTGAAAACCCGAGATCGCACCGCAGGCGATGGTGATGAACAGCAGCGGGAACCAGGGCGGCGAGTCCGCCGGGACGTCGCTGTTGAGCATCGGTGCGGCGACCTGGTTCCAGCCGACGATCACCCCCAGGAAGATGATCACGAAGGCAAGGAGCATCTGGTGGAGGTTGACGTAGTCGCGCGGCTGCAACAACATCCACACCGGGATACGAGAGGCGATGAACGCGTACACGAACAGCAGGACGACCCACACGGTGTTCGGGGTCAGACCCAGCACCTCGGCGAAGCCGGTGATGTCGATCGGGAACAGCACGCCGAGCGGGATGCACACGTACACCAGCGCCAACGCGATGATCGAGGGGACCAGGGCCGTCGTGCGGCGCTTGTAGACGATCTGGCCGACCGCGATCGCCAACGGGATCGTCACCAGGACCGGCAGGACCGCCTCCGGGTAGCCCACGAACAGGTTCGCGATGACCACGGCGAAGACAGCGTTGACCATGGTCAACAGGAAGAAGATGATGATCAGGAACAACGTCCTGGAACGTGGACCGATGACCTCACCGGCCAGGGTGCCGATACTGCGCGCCTTGTGACGTACCGACACGACCAGGGAACCGAAGTCGTGCACCCCGGCGGCGAAGACGGTACCGAGCAGGATCCACGCCAACGCCGGGCCCCAACCCCAGAACACCGCCACGGCGGGCCCGACGATGGGAGCGGCCCCCGCCACCGAGATGAAGTGGTGGCTGAAGACGATGTGTCGGTTGGTCGGAACGAAGTCGACGCCGTCCTTGTACGTGTGCGCCGGGGTGATGCGGCCCGGATCGAGCGCATACACTTTTTCCGCCAGATGTCGCGAATAGTAGCGGTAGCCGAGAGCGAACACCGCCACCGACGCGAGCAGGACCAGGGCTGCGGGCATGAACGTCGCCTACCTTCCGCACTGCCGGTGTCCGAACCTTCCAACCACTCGGTCTCGGTCCCGTTGCCGGGT
>DXDP01000220.1 GCA_019115445.1 Candidatus Nocardiopsis merdipullorum | reverse complement strand
AACGGAGGACAGACGGTCTTCCATCTGCACGGCCACCTCCTGGGAGGTCGAGGGCTCAACTGGCCGCCCGGGTGAATCGGGTTCGGCGGTACTTCGGGCCTGGGCCCTGGGCCCTTTCGGGGGCGAGCCCGGGGCCGTTCCCCTTGGTAGACTCGAACGACGGCCCGTGGGGCCGGTGAAAAGACGTGAGATCGGTGATGCACAGGGGTTTTCCCGGGCGTTGGACAGCGACGTCGGTGACCCCAGCAGGTGCGCGCCCATCAGGGTGCGGCCGGAACGAAGGGTAGGAACGGGGGGCCGGAAGGCCACACCATGGCCGAAACAACGCGCACGCAGTCGCAGCGGGACACACAGGTCAAGGTCGTCGTGCCCGACGAATACACGATGGTCGGCCTGTTGGGTTCGGGTGACGAACTCCTCAGGACGCTGGAACGCACCTTCGACAGCGACATCCACGTCCGTGGCAACGAGTTCACGATCAGCGGTACCCCCGAGGAGACCACTGTGGTGGTCCGCCTCGTCGAGGAGCTGATCGAACTCTCCAAGAGCGGCACCCACATCACCCCCGAGACCGTCGAACGCATGGTTCGCATGCTGTACTCCACCGGGGAAGAACGTCCTGCCGACGTGCTGACCACGAACATTCTGTCCAACCGGGGCAAGACCATCCGTCCCAAGACCCTCAACCAGAAGCGCTACGTCGACACCATCGATCGGCGTACCGTGGTTTTCGGGATCGGACCGGCCGGGACCGGCAAGACCTACCTGGCGATGGCCAAGGCGGTCAAGGCACTGCAGGACAAGCAGGTCAACCGCATCATCCTCACCCGCCCCGCGGTGGAGGCCGGTGAGCGTCTGGGCTTTTTGCCCGGTTCTCTCTACGAGAAGATCGACCCGTACCTGCGGCCGCTCTACGACGCCCTGCACGACATGCTCGACCCCGAATCCATCCCCAAGCTGATGGGTGCCGGAACGATCGAGGTCGCGCCTTTGGCGTACATGCGGGGAAGGGCACAACCACTGCACAGCCGAGTGTTGACCCCGGAGGGTTTTCGGCCCATCGGCGAGCTGGAGGTCGGTGATCTGGTCATCGGTTCGGACGGTGGGCCGACCCCGGTGATCGGTGTTCATCCGCAAGGAGAGAAGAAGGTCTACCGTTTCTCCGCGCAGGACGGCTCCTCCACACTGTGTTCGGAGGACCATCTCTGGACCGTGCGGAACAGGGATGATGTGCGCAGAGGGGGGCCACCGAGGGTCCTCTCGGCCAAGGAAATGGCCAAGAGCGGGCTGGGCCGGGCGCACTCTCGTGAATACGAACTTCCGCTGCTCGACAAACCCGTCGCCTTCCCGGAGCGGGAGGTGCCCATGGATCCCTACGCTCTTGGCCTACTGCTCGGTGACGGCTCTCCGGCGGGGAAGGCCACGCCCCGCCTTTCCACCGAGGACCCCGAACTCCTGGAGTCCTTCAGGGAAGCGATCTCCGGTGTCCGTGTGCGGCACGGGTCCGGTTCGGGCCATGTGCTCGACCACGACGATCGGCCGGGAGATGTGCTCACCACGGTCGACCCGGTGACGGCTGTGCTGCGTGACCTGGGGCTGCATGGAACGACGCCCGGTACCGGGTTCGTGCCGAACGACTACCTGTACAACACCGCCGAAGTGCGCCTTGCGGTACTTCAGGGGCTCCTGGACGGTGGACCGGTCACCCAGGGGGAAGACACAGGACAGATCCGGTACACCACCGTGTCGCGGGCCTTGAGCGATGCGGTGACGTTCCTGGTCCGTTCGCTCGGCGGTGTGGTCCACCGGCGAACACCAACCACCGAAGGGCGTCCTTCCGGTGGGGCGCGGGAGAGCGAGAACTTCCACGAAAAGGATGCCCACACCCTGGAACTGCAGCTTCCGGAAGATGTGAACCCTTTCCGGTTGCGGCACAAGCGGGAGAAGTACGCCGCGACCGGGGGCGGATCTCCCGTGCGATTGGTCGATTCCATCGAACCCGCCGGGGCCGAGCAGTGCGTGTGTATCCAGGTGGCGGCCGAGGACTCGCTCTATGTCACCGAAGACTTCCTGCTGACACACAATACGATCAACGACGCCTTCATCATCCTGGACGAGGCACAGAACACCTCGCCCGAGCAGATGAAGATGTTCCTGACCCGTCTGGGTTTCGGTTCCAAGATCGTGGTGACCGGTGACGTCACCCAGGTGGACCTGCCGAGCGGTCAAAGCAGTGGCCTGCGCACCATCGAACACATCCTGCACGACATCGACGACATCGCGTTCTGCAAGCTCAGCAGTGAGGACGTGGTCCGGCACAAGCTGGTGGGGCAGATCGTCGACGCATACGGTCGCTATG
Organism: Candidatus Nocardiopsis merdipullorum; assembly: GCA_019115445.1. Taxonomy (GTDB): domain Bacteria; phylum Actinomycetota; class Actinomycetes; order Streptosporangiales; family Streptosporangiaceae; genus Nocardiopsis; species Nocardiopsis merdipullorum. The sequence continues at coordinate 17,547 of DXDP01000220.1, read as the reverse complement.
ACGCCGCTCAGGAGCAGGAGCGTGACAACCGACGGGGGCGCCCCGAAGGCCGGGCGCGTGGCAAGGGTGCGCGCCGGGAACGCACCGAGACCGTGGAGGCCGGGGCCGAAGAGCCCGCCGACGCCGAGGACGGAGCGGGTCGATGAGCATCGAGGTCGCCAACGAGTCCGGGGCCGTCGACATCGACGAGGAGCGGCTTTCCCGGCTGGCCCGGTACGTGCTCGACGCCATGCGTGTCCACCCGTTGGCCGAACTGTCCCTCGTGTTGGTGGACAAGGAGCCGATGACCGACCTGAACATGCGCTGGATGGGTGAGTCCGGGCCCACCGATGTGTTGTCCTTTCCCATGGACGAACTGCGTCCGGGAGGTCCCGGCCGGACCAGCGACCTGGGTGTGCTCGGGGACGTGATCATCTGCCCGCAGGTCGCCGAACGGCAAGCAAAAAAGGCCGGCCACGGTCTGGTGGCCGAGATCGATCTGCTGTGTACCCACGGCATCCTGCATCTGTTGGGTTATGACCACGCCGAGCCAGAGGAACACAAGGAGATGTTCGGACTGCAGGGCGAGATCTTGACTGCCTGGGAAGAGAGTGAGTCCGCTCGGGACGAGAACGCCCGATGAACTCGGGCGTGTGGCTCGACGAGGCCGTGGGTGAGCCCGTCGTGTGGTTCGTCTGGTTCGCCGTGGCACTGTTCCTGACAGTGGTGTCCGGGTTCCTGGTGGCCGCAGAGGCCGCCGTCACCCAAGTGATCTCCATGGGGTTGCCCCAGGCCGAGGGTGTTCAACGGATCACCGGAGCCCGACGCCGGTGGGAACGTGTGGCGGAAGATCCCACCGAACACCTCAACGTACTGTTGTTCCTGCGTGTGGTGTGCGAGGTGTGCGCGGTTCTGGCAGCGGCCGTGGGAATGCTGTTCCTGTTGGGGGCCGGCTGGCCCGCCCTGTTGTCGACCGCCGTGGTGATGATCGCGGTGGTGTCGTCACTGGTCGCGATCACGCCACGCATCCTGGGCCGTCAATTCCCCGGCCAGTTGGCACTGGCCAGTGCCTCGGTGATCGGTCCGGTGCAGACCGTGGTGGGGCTGCCGGCCCGATTGTTGGTGGGCGCGGGGCGGGCCCTGACATCCAGGACCAAGGGGGACCGGGGCGGCCCTTTCAGCACAGAGGTGGAGCTGCGCCGGCTGGTGGATCTGGCCGAACGAGGGGACGTCATCGACCCCAAGGAACGTGAGATGATCCACTCGGTGTTCAAGCTCGACGACACCTCGGTCCGCGAGGTGATGGTGCCCCGTCCCGACATCGTCTTCGCGGCGGGTGAGCATGACGCGAGCACCGTACTGAACGCCGCACTGACCAGTGGCTACTCGCGTATCCCCGTCATGGGTGAGGACGAGGACGACGTCGTTGGCATCGTCTACCTCAAGGACCTGGTGGCACGTTTGCGTGATCGGTGGACCTCGACCGAGGGCGAAACCTCCGAGGAGCCGCTGACCGCCGCGGACATCATGCGTCCGGCACAGTACGTGCCCGACAGCAAGCCCATCGACGAACTGCTGCGGGAGATGCAGCAGCAGCGCAACCACGTGGCGATCGCCATCGACGAGTACGGCGGCACTGCGGGCCTGATCACCTTGGAAGACATCGTCGAGGAGATCGTCGGTGAGATCACCGACGAGTACGACCACGAGATCCCCCCGGTGCAGTGGCTCGAGGACGGTCGGGTCCGGGTCACCGCACGCCTGCCGTTGGGCGAGTTCGCCGAGTTGTTCCCCGAACGCGATCTGGAGGTGGACGACGTGGAGACCGTGGGTGGTCTTGTGGCGTTCGTCCTGGGTCGGGTCCCACTCGGTGGCGCACGCGCCGAATACGCTGGGCTCGGACTCACCTTGGAAGGCAAGAGCAGGCGCCGCAACAGGATGACGACGGTGCTGGTGGAACCGCTCACCGGACAAGGGCACAACAACGAGGCAAGGAGCGCGGAGCAGTGACCGACGCGAAAGGGCTGGATCCCGAGGACAGCAAACTCATCACCTTGGCACGGGCATCACGGGCCCGTAATGCGACGGCGGAGGGTGCAGCGGTGCGGGACGAGACCGGCCGTACCTACGTGGCCGCCACGGTGGAACTGCCCTCCCTCCGGTTGAGTGCGCTCCAGGCGGCCGTGGCCGCGGCGGTCTCCGGTGAGGCCTCTGCCCTGGAAGCGGCCGTGGTGGTCACCGACGCCACCGAATTGACCGAGGACGACCGTGCGGTCGCCGATGACCTGAAGACCCAGATGGTGATCATCGCGGCCCCGGACGGGGTCCCGGCGAGCATCACCAGGCGCTGAGCAGGAGCCATGAACGATCTCGACCTCGAGAAGCTGCGTGTCCCGCTGGAGATGCCGCCCCACCCGGAGGGTTTCCGTAGCGGTTTCGCATGCTTTGTGGGCCGCCCCAACGTGGGCAAGTCCACGCTGATGAACGCCCTTGTCGGGCAGAAGGTGGCCATCACCAGCAACCGGCCGCAGACCACGCGACGCACCGTCCGGGGGATCGTGCACCGGCCCGACGCCCAGCTGATCATCGTGGACACACCCGGACTGCACAAGCCGCGCACCCTGTTGGGGGAACGGCTGGATTCGTTGGTGCGGTCCACCTTGGTCGAGGTGGACGTGATCGTGTTCTGTGTCCCGGCCGACCAGTCGATCGGTCGGGGGGACACCTACATCGCGCAGGAGTTGGCCGCGCAGACCGACACCCCGGTCGTCGCGGTGGTCACCAAGACGGACCTGGTGGGCCAGGACGCCGTTGGTGCCCAGCTGATGGCGGTCGACACGCTCGGTGACTGGTCCGACATCGTCCCTGTCTCGGCCCAGGGTTCCTTCCAGCTCGACAGGCTCACCGATGTTTTGTGCTCGCATCTGCCGGAGGGGCCACCGCTCTACCCCGAGGGTGATCTCACCGACGAGCCCGAGGAGATGCTTGTGGCCGAACTCGTCCGTGAGGCCGCGCTGGAGGGTGTGCGCGAAGAGCTGCCCCATTCGATCGCTGTGGTCGTGGACGAGATGGGCGGGCGCCAGAGCGGCGACAAGGAGCTCATCGACATCTACGTGTCGCTGTACGTGGAGCGCTCGAGCCAGAAGGCGATCGTCATCGGGACGAAGGGAACACGTCTGCGGGAGGTGGGTTCTCGTGCCCGTGGACAGATCGAAGGACTGCTGGGCCGACGAGTGTTCTTGGACATACGGGTACGTGTGGCCAAGGACTGGCAGCGCGACCCCAAGTTGCTGCGCAAACTCGGGTTCGACAAACAGAGCTAGCGGGCGTGTTGTTTTGAGAGGTCGGTGGCCAGTGCGGTGGCGCAGTGTTGCACGATGGGTGCGGCGTGGTCGACGAATTCCCAGCTGACGCGGGCTTGGGGGCCGGAGACGGAGACGGCCATGCCGGAGGGGGCGCCTTCGACGGGGGCTGCGACGCAGCGTACGCCGATTTCTTGTTCGCCGTCGTCGATGGCGAAGCCTTGTTGGCGGATGCGGGTGAGTTCGGTGGCAAAGGCTTGGGGTGTGGTGATGGTGCGGTCGGTGGCTGCGGGCATGCCGGTGCGTTCGATGATGGCCAGGGCTTGTTCGTCGGTGAGTTGGGCCAGGAGGGCTTTGCCGACGCCGGCGGAGTGGGGGAGGACGCGGCGGCCGACTTCGGTGAACATGCGCATGGCGTGGGGTGAGGGTACTTGGGCGACGTAGACGACTTTGTCTCCGTCGAGCATGGCCAGGTTGGCGGTTTCGCCGAGTTCTTCGACCAGGTGGGCCAGGTGGGGGTGGGCCCAGGTGCCGAGCATGCGGGAGGCTTTGTCGCCCAGGCCGATCAGGCGGGGGCCCAGGGCGTAGCGGCGTGAGGGGAGTTGGCGGACGTATCCGTTGTCGACCAGGGTGCGGATGATGCGGTGGATGGTGGGCAGGGGTAGGCCGGAGGAGTCGGCGAGTTGGCTGAGGGAGGTTTCTCCGCCTGTGTCGGCCATGATTTCCAGGAGGGCGAAGGCGCGGTCCAGGGACTGTACACCGCCTGGGCGTCGGGGTGTTTGTGGGCGGGGTGGGTCTGTGTGGGGGAGTTGTGAGGCTGCCAAGTGTGGTGCTCCAGTGCTGTGGGCCGCTGTGGTCACGAACTCCATTCTGCAATACGAAATCAATCTCTCACGGAAAACGGCGTAGAGAGTGTTCGGTGACCTGAGATGGGCCACCAATCGTCCTTGTTGTTCCGGATGGCAGAAGTTAGTATCCACATATAGAAAACGTGGCCGGTTCTCGACCGAGGACCGGGTACCCCCACCGACGCAGGAGGACAGCCACGTGGCCAGGGACGAACCGGAGGGCGTGACCGCACTCGCGGCCGGGCTCGATGCCCGACTCAGTGAGGCCGACACCCGTCTGGACAACGACTACCCCGGCGCCCGCACCGGCCGCCAACCCGTACACAGTGTCTATGTCCCCGCCGACCGGGTCCACGTGGGCCTGGCAGCCGACTGGGGACATCAGGCCCTGGCAGCGCTCGACGAGCATGCCCCCCGAGCGGCCGACCTGGCCGCTGCCACCGGTCTGAGCGAGGACGCCGTCGCCGACGCACTGCCCCGGGTGCGCGCCAAACTCGCCGAGGACCCCGTGGAGGACCTACGGGTCGACCTCGAGGACGGCTACGGCGACCGCGGTGATCAGGAAGAGGACACCCATGTCCTGTCGGCGGCCGACGCCTTGGTCACCGACCTGGCGAAGGGACAGGCACCCGCCTACTTCGGGACCCGGATGAAGGGCATGGAGGCCGCCGGGCGACACCGCGGGGTCCGTAGCCTCACCCTGTTCCTGCAGACCTTGCTGGAAGGGCACGGGTCCCTGCCCGACGGACTGATCATCACCTTGCCCAAGATCACCTCCGTCGAGCACGTGGAGGCGATGGTCTGGCTGACCGAACAGCTCGAACGCCGCTTCGACCTGCCCGAGGGTCGCCTGGGCTTCGAGCTGCAGATCGAGACGCCCCAGTCGATCATGCTCAACGACGGCACCGCCGCAGTGGCACCCATGATCCGCGCCGGTGCAGGCCGGGTCACCGCCCTGCACTACGGCACCTACGACTACAGCGCCTCGGTGGGGGTGCCCGCCGCGTACCAGAGCCTGGCCCACCCGGTCGCCGACCACGCCAAGGCCGTCATGCAGGTGGCGGCGGCCGGAACCGGGGTGTGGCTCTCCGACGGCGGCAGCAACGTCATGCCCACCGGCACCACCGACGAGGTGCGCTCCGCCTGGGGCCTGCACGCAGGTCTGGTGCGCCGCTCCCTGGAGCGCGGCTACCTCCAGGGCTGGGACCTGCACCCCCACCAGCTCGTCACCCGCCATCTGGCCACCTGTGTCTTCTACCGTGAGGCCTTCGCCCCGGCCGCCGAGCGCCTGCGCGCCTATCTGGGCCAGGTCTCGGGCAACGTCGTCGACGAGCCCGCCACCGCCCAGGCACTGGCCGCCGTGCTCGTCGCCGGCCTGGGTTGTGGTGCCCTGGAGGAGACCGAGGTCACCGCGGCCACCGGCACCGACACCGACACACTGGTGTCCATGGCCCACCGCCGCGTGGGCCAGTAGACCCAGCCCGAGGCACCGAGCTGTGTCCCGCCCCAGGCCGCACCGAGGAAGGAGACGGGCGCCCCGCTCGCAGGGGCGCCCACACACCCAGATGACCAGCCCCACCTTCGCCGTCCACGCCGACCGGGTCCTGACCCCACAGGGCATCGCCCCGCACACCGTCGTGGTCGTCGACGGTGCCGTACAGCAGATACTGCCCCGCGGCACCGCACCCGCCGTCACCGTCGATCACGAGATCACCCTCGCCGAGGACGAGGTGCTCCTGCCCGGACTCGTCGACAGCCACGTGCACGTCAACGAACCCGGACGCACCGAGTGGGAGGGTTTTGCCACCGCAACCCGCGCCGCAGCGCGGGGCGGGGTCACGACCCTGATCGACATGCCCCTCAACAGCGTTCCGCCCACCACCACCGTGGAAGGGCTGATCGCCAAGCGCGCCGCAGCCGAGGGCAAACTCGCGATCGACGTGGGGTTCTGGGGCGGTGCCGTGCCCGAGAACAGCGCCCCCGGGCTCACCGGGGAACTCGACGCCCTGCACGAGCGTGGAGTCTTCGGGTTCAAGGCCTTCCTGTCACCCTCCGGGGTGGAGGAGTTCGGAAACCTCTCACCCGGTGAACTGGAAACCGCCGCGCGCGCCGTGGCGGCCCTCGGCGGGCGCCTCATCGTGCACGCAGAGGACCCCGACGTGCTCGAGCGCGCACCCGACTGTGCAGGCCGCGACTACACCGACTTCCTGGCCTCCCGGCCCGACACCGCCGAGAACGATGCCATCGCGCGGGTCATCGACGTGGCCCGCCGCACCGGGGTGCGTGCCCACGTGCTGCACCTGTCCAGCGCCACCGCCCTGCCTCTCATCGCCCAGGCCCGAGCCGAGGGCGTGCCCCTGACGGTGGAGACCTGCCCGCACTACCTCACTCTGGCCGCCGAGACCATCCCGGACGGCGCCACCCAGTACAAGTGCTGCCCGCCCATCCGCGACGAGGCCAATCGCGACCTGTTGTGGCGGGCCCTGCGTGACGGGCTCATCGACTGTGTGGTCAGCGACCACTCGCCCAGTACCCCCGACCTGAAGCACTTGGACACCGGTGACTTCGGTACCGCATGGGGCGGGGTCTCCGGCCTTCAGGTGGGACTGTCCGCAGTGTGGACCGAGGCCCGGCGCCGCGGTGTGCCCCTGGAAGAGGCCGTGGCGTGGATGTCCTCCGGACCGGCCCGGGTGGCCGGGCTGCGCGGCAAGGGCTCGCTGGTGGAAGGCGCCGACGCCGACCTGGCCGTTTTCGCCCCCGACGAGGCCTTCCCCGTGCGCGCCGCCGACCTGGGCCATCGCAACCCGGTGAGTGCCTACGACGGCGCCGAGCTGGTGGGGCGGGTGCGCCGCACCTTCCTGCGCGGGGTGGAGGTCGACGGACACAGCACCGATGGACGCATGATCCAACGCCAGGACGAACCTGCCTGATCTTCCGGCCCGGACACAGAAGAGGAAGGGGAGGGACGCCCGGGCGTCCCTCCCCTTCCCTCCGCACGGGATCGGGTCAGCGCTGGGACCCGTCCCAGCGTTCCTGCAACTGCCGGAATCCGGTCTCGGTCGGGGAACCGTACACGTGCAGGCGGGCGATCCCGCCGTCGGGGAAGACATCCGTGCGCACGTGGGTCGCGGTGACCGGGGCGTCCAGGACGAAGCGGTGTTCACTGTCGGGCTGGAGCGGGGTCCGGGGCAGGATCTCCGACCAGGACTCCGGGTCGGAGCCGCTGGCGTCGCGGGCCAGGACGGTGATCCACCCGGCGGCGTTGCCCTTGAGATAAGCGGTGTCGATCTCCAGGGCACGCACTTCGGTCTGGGTGGTCAGGCGGAAGCGCACCCAGTCGTGGTCGGTGTCGCGGCGTCGGCGGTTCTCCCAACCGTCGTTCATCTTGTGCGAGCGGCCGGGGGCGATGATGTTCTCCGGTGAGGAGAAGAAGCGGTCGGAGGCGTCCTCGACCGCGCCGCCGTTCAGCAGCGCGGCCACGTCGAAGGATCCCTGGGCGGCCAACCACTTCGGGTCGGCGACCGGTTCGCCGTACACGCGCAGGCGGGCGATCCCACCGTCGGGGAACTGCTTGAGCCGTAGGTGCGTCCAGCGCCGGGTGGAAGTGATCTCGAAATCGTTGGAGGCGTGCCCGTACACGGGGGTGCGTGGCACGAGCTCGGTCCACTCGGCGGCCAGCAGCTCCTCGGTGGTGGGTGTGCCCGGCACGCTGGCGGCCTCGACGGAGGTCTCGGTGGGCTGATTGCCGCGGAAGTGGGCGGTGTCCACGTTCACGGCACGGACGATCCCGGGCAGGGCCAGGCGGATCAGCGCCCAGTCGTGGTCCTCCGAGGCGGGGTGGGGCTGCTCGGAGTTCGTGCCACGGCGGCGTCGGGTCTCCCAGCCGTCCATGATCTTGCCCTTGTGACCGAAGGCATTGGGGTCGAACACGGCCGGTTCGGTCCTGAGCAGGTTCTCACGGTGGGCGAAGAATTCGTCGTTGGCGTCCACCACGGCGCCGCCGAGCCTGCGGTCGGCCAGGTCGACCAGGCCGTCCAGGTCGAGTTTGCTCTCCCTGTAGTCGGCGTAGGGATCACCGCCGGAGTAGGGCTGGGCATTGTAGACGAGGGGATCGAAACCGGGAGTCGGACTCATGGTGCTCCTGTTTGTGTTGGTCGAGGGGGACACATCCAGAGTCTCAACGGAAACCGATAAGCACCAGCGAAACTATTTGATCAGTATGTTCAGGAAAACTGAACTTTCTCTTTGTCGAGATCCGAGGCGGTCCGCCGCAACGCGCTCAGTGCCGCCTCGATCCGTGGATGTTCGCCCGAACCGGCCCGTACCACCGCGATGACGTGTCGCCACGGCCGGTCGCCGGCCGGTACCCGCAGCACCGTCCCGGGTGTGTGTCCGGCCGCCGCCAGACGTGGTACCAACGCCAACCCCATTCCGGCAGCCACCATGTCCAGGATCGCCCGCCAGTCCGAGGCCACGTGTGCCTGATCGGGTACGAACCCTGCCTGCGCACACGCAGCCAGGGTGATCTCCCGCCACGGCCCCGAGGCCCCGTAGATCCATCCCTGTCCGGACAGATCGGCCAGCCGGGGCGCCTGCTTGGAGCGGGCCCAACGATGATCGGCGGGCAGGGCCACGTCCAAGGGGTCGGCAAGGAGCTCGGAACGGTCGTAACGCCTGTCCGGCCCGGCCGGGGCCTGTGCGGCCAAGGACAGGCCGATGTCGATCTCCCCGGCGGCCAGAAGTTCGTAAACCTCGGCCGCGTCGGCCTGGTGCACCCGCGTGGACAGCCCGGGTCGTTCCTCGGCCAGGATGTTGAGGGCCGGTACCACCAGACGCGGGATAGCGGTGGCAAAAGCACCCACACGCACGGCCCCGGCCTTGCCACGGGTGAACCCTTCCAGCTCGGCCTCGGCACGTTCCAGCTGGGCGAGCACCGTGTCGGTGTGGCGCAGCAGCACCCGGGCGGCCTCGGTGGGGCGCACCCCGCGGCCCTGCGACTCCAGCAGCGGGGTGCCCACCTCCTGGGCCAGGGAGGAGAGCTGTTGGGAGACCGCGGACGGCGTCATACACAGTGCTTCTGCGGTGGCCCGCACCGTTCCCAGCTCGGACAGTGCCCGCAGTACCCGCAATTTCCGAAGATCCCAGTCGGTCACCTGCACAGAAGTACCAGCTCCGGACGTTGACGTCGAGCCGGGAGAGGTCGCTGCCTCTCCCGGCCCGTTCCGTCCCGTGGCTCATGGGCCCCGGGTTCTGTCATGGCTGTTCAGCCCACGGTCACCGGTCACCGCCGGAGGGTTCACTGCTCCCTTCGTCGCGGTAGGTGGCCCCCGCGTGGTCGGTGTACTTGGCCTCGCCCGGACCGGCGCTGCTGATGTCTTCCTTGTCGATCTCGGTCGGCAAGTCCGCTTCCGGGCGGCGTCCGATGACGTTGAAGCAGATGTTGAGAACGATCGCGACCAGCGCGGCACCGATGATGCCGGAGTGGGCGATCATCTCCGCCGTCTCGGGCAGCTCCTCGTAGAAGGTGGGGTAGGCCAACGGCACGATGGCCACACCGATGGCCGAGGAGACCAATACCAGGTTGAGGTTGTCGTTGAGGTCGACCTTGGCCAGTGTCTTGATGCCACTGGCGGCCACACTGCCGAACAGCACCAGTCCGGCCCCGCCCAGCACCGGGCTGGGGATGGCGGCCATGACCCCGCCCAGCACCGGGAACAGGCCCAACACCAGCAGGATCCCCGCACCCGTGGCCACCACGTAGCGGCTGCGGATCTTGGTCAGTGCCAGCAGACCGATGTTTTGCGCGAAGGAGCTCGTGGGGCTGGCGCTGAAGATCGGGCCCAGGATCGACCCGCTCACGTCGGCCCGCAGACCGGCCGAGATGCGCTTGGCGTCCACCTTGGAGCCGGTGATCTCACCGACTGCGATGATGTGCGAGGCCCCCTCGGTCAGCACCACCAACATGATGATGCTCATCGTGATGATCGCGTTGACCTCGAACTGCGGAGCGCCGAAGTAGAACAGTGACGTCGGGTTGAAGATCGTGTCGGCCTCACCGACCCCGGAGAAGTCGGCCATCCCGAACGGGATGGCCACCAGGGTGCCCAGGAGCAGACCGAAAAGGACCGACAGGCGGCCCCAGATGCCCGGGAGCACACGCGAACCCAGAAGGACGATCGCCAGCGTGACCCCGGCCAGTGCCATGTTGCTCAGCGGGGCGGAGGGTTCGACGGACTCGTCCTCCAGAATCCAGTCGGCGGCCACCGGCATCAGGCTGACCCCGATGACGGTGATGATCGTGCCGGTCACCACCGGCGGGAAGAAACGGATGAGTTGTCCGAAGAACGGAGTCACACACAGGGCGAAGACCCCGGCGACCAGTGAGGCGCCGAAGGCCACCGGAAGGTTCTCGCCGCTTTCACCCGCGGCCAGTGAGGTGATCGCACTGACCGGGACGAAGGAACAGGCCACCACGATCGGCATCTGTGCGCTGATCCGGCGGTGTCCCACGGATTGCATGAGGGTGGCGATCCCTGCCACCAGGAGTGCGCCGCTGACGAGGATGCCCATGGCGGCAGGGTCGTTCGCGATCCCAGCGGCGGAGCCGATGACAAGGGCCGGCGCGACCGCACCGGCGTACATGGTCAGGATGTGTTGGAGCCCGTAGACGAACAGCAACCGTGGCGGCAGCTTCTCGTCCTCGGGACGCTCGGGGGAGGAGGCGTTCGGTGTGGCCGGGTCCTTCGCGGACGGACTGTTCGACATGGCCAGATACCAGCCTTTGCGGTGGATGGGCCGCCGGCGGGGGCGGCCGGTTTCTCGGGCGTTGGGCCCGTGCTGGATGCATCGGCCCCGGGCGTGCCGTTCTCGGGCACGCCCGGGCCGGGAGCCCGTCCCGTGGGACGGGCCGGGGGGTGGCTTCCTGTTCCCGGGGGGAAAGGAGGAACGGGGCCGCTCGGATGATGCGGGTCCCGCCGTCGTACGAGGTCACGGAGGAGTTCGGACCTCTGTGGACACTGTTCTAGACGAACCCGGGAACGTGCTTCCAGGCATCGCCTGCATCGGGGGCGTCGTCCCGCTCGACCGCGGCCTCGATCTTGCCGTAGGGGCGGTCGGCGGCGAAGAACACCTCGTTGGGGTTGTCGAGACCGAACGGGCTCAGATCCACGAGGAAGTGGTGGTTGTTCGGCATCGAGAAGCGGATCTCGGCGACCTCGGGAAGTGTCTCCAGAACCGCCTTACCCATCTCGTACAGTGTCTGCTGCAGGGCCAGACTGTGGGTGTTGGCAAAGACCTCCAAGCACAGCTCGCGGATGGTGCTGTAGGACTTGTCGTAGTCGTGGTCGACCCCGATGTAGCGCCAGCGCGCGGTCACCTCTGTGGCCAGGATGCGGTCGTTGGTCTCGGCCAGGGTGGTGTACTTGGTCTTCGGGTAACCGTGGAACTCCGAGCCGGTGGACTTGAGTACGGTCAGGCCCTGAAAGCCGGAGACCACCCACTCCTGGTCGCCGTCCTTGTTGACGACGGTGGTGCGGGTCTCGGCGCCGTCCTGCAAGAACGAGTGGTCGTGCGGGCCGTCGGAGGTCTGGATGCGGCTCCAGGAGTACTCCTGGATCTCTTCGCGGGCACCGGACACGTACTCGTGCTCGTCCACGAAGTGCCGGGCCAGGCCCAGGGCGAAGTCCTCGATCGCGCCGACGCCGCCCCATTCACGGGCCTTGGCGTAGACGGTGTTCTTCTGGGTGTCGGTCGCCAAGCACTTGGCGTTGTCGCCGACCGTGTGGAGTTCTTCCAGTTCACCTCGCAGCTGCGAGGTGACGTTGATGTCCTTGAGGTGGTGGACGTCGGTGTCGCGGTTGACGTGGACGAGGTGGACCTCGGCCTTGCCGTACTGACTGTCTCCGAGTCGGATGCCCATCAGGGTGTCTCCATCCGTATACATACGTTCCATCGCGTGCGCCGATGCGCTGTGCGTATGAGGGAGGACCGCTGTGGTCGTGCGGAAGGACCTGTCACGCACTCGAAGTTGACGGGTGAGTCGTCTTGGGGGGCAGATGGGGCCCGGGCATCGTTCCTTTCGTCGTGGTGGGGCCGGGGGGTACCGGGGCTCCGGGCGATCAGGAGCCGTGCGGGGAACGGATCAGGGCGTTGGCCGCGCAGCAGCTCCTAGGAGCCCCGGTAGGTCGTGTAGCTGTAGCGGTTGAGCAGGATCGGCACATGGTAATGGCGGTCCTCCTCGGCGAGGTCGAAGACGACGGTGACCTCGGGGTAGAAGGCACGCAGGCCAAGGGCGTCGAAGTAGGCACCGGTGTCGAAGACGATCCGGTAGTACCCGGCCGTGAGCTGGTCGGGGCCCAGGTCGGGCACGCGCCCGTCGTCGTTGGTGCGCCCCTCGGCGATCGGCTTCCAGGAGGTACGCTCACGGTCGGTGGCGGCTTCCAACCGCACGAGCACGTCGCGTGCGGGGGTACCCAGTGAGGCGTCGAGGATGTGTGTGGTCACGTGGCTCATGCGGACTCCAGGAGTTTGACCAGGCGCAGGCCGGCGATCTTACGCAGTTCGTCGCCGACCACCGCCAATTCGGTGTCACGGTCGTTGTAGAGGCGCTCGACCAGGTCGGTCAGCAGGTCGCGGGGTCCGCGGCCGCTGGCGCACACGAGGTAGATCTGCCCGAAACGATCCTCGTATTCTTCCTGTGCAAAGGCGAAGACCCGTTGCACCTTGGCGGTGGCGTCGTCGGTGCCGGCGGCGAAGGCGGATTGTTCGCCCCGCGACCAGCCTGCCTCGGTGTTCTTGCCCTTGGCCTTCTCGCCGATACGCGGGTGGCGGGCCAGTGCGCCGGCCACCTCCTCGCCGGTGATCGTGCGCGCGTGGGTGTCCGCGTGCTTCAGGAGGGTGTCGCGGTCGGGGAAGGGTGCCTCGGAGGCGAGCGCCCGGACCCAGCGGTCGATGTCGAGGCATTGTGCGAGTTCGGTGCGCAGGTCCTCGGCGGTGAGCGCGTTCAGGCGTGTCAGGCCCGGATCGGGGGCGTTGTCCCCGCCGTGCGGGGTGCTCTTGGTCATGTGTTCTCTTCCTGGGACCCGCGGCCGGTCCCGACCCGCTGGGCCATGTGGCTCGGACCGACCGGTGTTTTCGTAGTGCAGTTCAACGATTCCGTATTACGGATTGGAGGGACTCTAATCGAAGACAGTGTGATCTTGTCAACACCAGCAAGGGGTTCTCGTCAAGAAACTCTTTGATCTGTGTCTTCGTACGAAGAATTATTGAAATTACTGCTCTTTGCGTGGCCTGTGGGGTGCATGTGGCGCCTGAGGTCGAGCTTTGCCGGTGGCGGAGGAGCGGATCGCCATCGACGCGTGCTTGACAGGCGCAAGCTGCCCGGCGCACACTCGAGGCATTCCTCAAAGTGAAAACCAGATTCCACACCACGAAACCCACGGAGTCGAGAGCCATGAGCCACACCCTCGGCCACACCGTGAACTGCTCTTTGCTGTTCACCGAACTTCCGGTCAACGAACGCCCCCAGGCCGCCCGTGACGCAGGCTTCCACGCTGTCGAGTTCTGGTGGCCCTGGGACACAGCCACCCCGCCCCAGGCCGAGATCGACGACTTCATCACCGCCATCGACACCGCCGGCGTGCGCCTGAGCGGGCTCAACTTCTTCGCCGGGCAGCTCCCCGGTCCGGACCGGGGCGTCCTCAGCCACCCCGACCGCGCCGCCGAATTCCGCGCCAACATCGACCTCGTCGTACAGATCGCCGAGCGCACCGGGGCCACCGGCTTCAACGCTCTCTACGGTCGCCGCCAGGACGGTGTCGCTCCCGACGACCAGGACCGCATCGCCCTCGAGAACACGCTCGCCGCCGCCGAGGCCGTCGCCCATGTCGACGGCACCGTGCTCATCGAACCCATCAGCGGCGCCGACGACTACCCGCTCAAGACCGCTGCCGACGGGCTCGCCTTCGTCGAACAGGCGCACAAGGCCGGCGCCCAGAACGTCGCCTTCCTCGCCGACTTCTTCCACCTGGCCGTCAACGGTGACGACGTCGCACAGGTCGTGCGCGACCACGCCGCCGAGTTCGGTCACATCCAGATCGCCGACGTCCCCGGCCGCGGCGAACCCGGCAGCGGCGAACTGCCCCTGGAGCTTCTGCTGCTCGACAGCCAGGCCCACGGCTACAGCGGTCTTGTCGGTCTCGAGTACAAGCCCACCGTGCCCAGCGCCGAGAGCTTCGGCTGGCTGAGCTGAGACCACTACCGCCGACCCAACCGCCCATGACCACAGCCACGAGAGGGGACACCATGGCCCTGCAGAAAATCACCGTCATCGGACTGGGCATCATGGGCCTGCCCATGGCCCGCAACCTCGTCAGCGCCGGTTACACCGTCACCGGCCACAACCGCAGCCGCGGCAAGACCGACGCACTGGTCGCCGACGGCGGCAACGGTGCCGACACCGTCGCAGAAGCGGTCGCCGACGCCGACGCCGTCATCACGATGCTCCCCGACTCCCCGGACGTGGAGGCGCTCCTGGCCGGTGAGGACGGCGTCTTCGCCCACGCACGTCCGGGCACCCTTGTCATCGACATGAGCACCATCCGCCCCGACGTCGCCCGAACCCTGGCCCAACAGGGCCGGGAGAGCGACCTTCGGGTGCTCGACGCACCCGTCAGCGGGGGCGAGGCCGGCGCCGTCGAAGGCGCACTGTCCATCATGGTCGGCGGTGAACAGGCCGACTTCGACGCGGCCCGTCCACTCTTCGACGTCCTGGGCAAGACCCCCGTACTCGTGGGACCCCACGGCGCCGGGCAGACCGTCAAGGCCGCCAACCAGCTCATCGTCGCGGGCCACCTGCAGCTCCTTGCCGAGGCCCTGGTGTTCCTGGAGGCGCACGGTGTGGAGACCGAAGCCGGACTGGAGGTCCTCGGAGGCGGCCTGGCCGGCAGCACCGTGCTGCAGCGCAAGGGTGCTGCCATGCGCGAGCGCAACTTCCAACCCGGGTTCCGCATCACCCTGCACGACAAGGACCTGCGCATCGTCACCGACTCCGCACGCACCTCCGGTGTCACCGTGCCGCTCGGTGCCCAGGTCGCCCAGCTCGTGGGCGCCCTGAACCGACAGGGCCACGGCGACCTCGACCACTCCGCGCTCCTGAAGCTCGTGGAAGAGCTCTCCGGACGCAAGCACTGACCACACCGGCCCACGCGCCGTCCCTCGGGTGTTGGCCCACCCGAGGACCCACGGTCGTGCGGGCCCACCCCGGTTCCTTCCGGAAAACACGGTCCCTGCCGGTTCCGTATCACCCCTGGCACTCATGACACCCCGGTAGGCACCGCACCCCAACAGACACAACACCCCTAGCACTGAAGGGTTCACCAGCCATGCCACAAATGCCCGCGATGAACGCGGTCGTCGAGGTCCTCAAGGACGAAGGCGTCGACACCGCCTTCGGCTGCCCCGGCGCCGCCGTCCTGCCCCTGTACAAGGCACTGGAACAGGTCGGCGGGATCGAGCACCTCATCGTCCGCCACGAAGAGGGCGCCACCCACATGGCCGACGGCTGGTCACGTACCACCGGCAAGGTCGGCGTGGCCATCGGCACCTCCGGTCCCGCCGGCACCAACATGATCACCGGCCTCTACACCGCCATCGCCGACTCCGTGCCGATCCTGTGCATCACCGGACAGCAGCGCACCGATCTGCTCGACAAGGAAGGGTTCCAGGCCGTCGACATCGTCGAGGTCGCCAAACCCGTCACCAAGTGGGCCGTGCAGATCAAGGAGGCCGCCACCGCCCCGTGGATCTTCCGGGAGGCCTTCCGGATCGCTCAGGAAGGGCGCCCCGGCCCGGTGCTCATCGACATCCCCCTGGACGTGGCCCAGCAGCAGATCGAGTACGACCCCGACCTCGACGCCCCGCTGCAGCTCACCACCGTCCTGCCGCACCGCCCGCGGGTCGAGCGCGCACTCGACATGCTCCTGGAGGCCGAACGCCCCCTGCTGCTGGCCGGCGGGGGAGTCATCACCGCAGACGCCTCCGAGGACCTGCGGGCCCTGGCCGAGTACCTGCGTGTACCCGTCCAGGTCACCCTCATGGGCAAGGGCTCCTTCGACGAGGACTCACCCCTGTACGCGGGCATGACCGGGGTACAGACCTCCCAGCGCTACGGCAACGCCTCGTTCCTGGAGTCGGACCTGGTGCTGGCCGTCGGCGCGCGCTTCGCCGACCGGCACACCGGACAGATCGACGTCTACCGAGGTGAGCGGCGTTTCATCCACGTCGACATCGAGGCCACCCAGATCGGGCGAGTCTTCGAACCCGATCTGGGTGTGGTCTCCGACGCACGGGTGTTCCTGCAGGAGTTGTTGGCCGAGGCCCGTCGGCGCAACGCCCGCGCCGAGATCGGCACCTGGCGCGAGCGGGTCGGTGAGTTGCGCTCGACCATGACCCGGCGCGAGGACTTCGACTCCACACCCATCAAGGCACCGCGGGTGTACAAGGAGATCAACGAGGTCTTCGACGAGAACACCTACTTCGTCACTGCCATCGGCCTCTACCAGATCTGGGGCGGCCAGCACCAGAAGGCCTACAAACCCCGCCGCTATCAGATCTGTGGGCAGGCCGGCCCGCTCGGTTGGGAGGTCCCGGCGGCCATCGGTGTGAAGAAGGCGCTCAAGAACACCGAGCCCGACACGGAGGTCGTCGGGATCGTGGGCGACTACAGCTTCCAGTACATGGTCGAGGAACTGGCCGTGGCCGCCCAGTACGACGTTCCCTACGTGCTGATCATGCTCAACAACGAGTATCTGGGCCTCATCCGTCAGGCCGAGATCCCGTTCGACATGAACTTCGAGGTCGACATCCACTACGACGAGTTCGGTACCGACAATGTCAAGATCATGGAGGCCTATGGCTGCTCCGGGCGCCGTGTCTTCGACCCCGCCGAGGTGCGCGATGCCCTGGAGTGGGCGCGCAAGGAGGCGCGGAGCACCTCCCGGCCGGTGCTGGTGGAGATCATGATCGAGCGTGAGGCCAATACCCCGCACGGTCCCGCCATCGACGCGGTGAAGGAGTTCGAGGAGCTGCCCACACCTTGACCCTGTGGGACAGAAGCTGACAGACCCGGGGCACGGAAGTCGGCAATTGGGTGCCCCGCACGGTGGGCCCCGGCGATCACGCCGGGGCCCACCTCTGATGTGCCCCGGCACGGGCGGCTGCACAGTCCCTTGCGGGAAGAGGTGGTGTCCACCGCCGGCCGAGCCGGCGGCCCCATCGCGAAGTGGGGACGAAAGGACGTCCGAGACAGGACCCTACGTATCAGGTGTGTTGTTTTGAGAGGTCGGTGGCCAGTGCGGTGGCGCAGTGTTGCACGATGGGTGCGGCGTGGTCGACGAATTCCCAGCTGACGCGGGCTTGGG